>DAOOIV010000074.1 GCA_035384605.1 Phycisphaerae bacterium | reverse complement strand
TCGAAGAAATGTGCCGCCGTTTCCCGGGCATCAGCGCAGTCAACATCGTGGATGCCCTTTTCTTTGTTCGACCGGCCGAAGAGATTGCGGCGTTTGCCGACGGATACACGCGCCGCGTCGGACGTCCGCTGGAAGTCGACGCCCATCCGGAACTGGTCACCGAGGACAAGATCGCTGTCTTGTCACGGATGCCGATCGCCCTGGTGAGTATGGGGATCCAAAGCGGCAGCTGTGATACCCTGTACAACATCTACCACCGCCGCACACCGGTCGATCGCATCGCGATGGCAATGGACCTGCTGCATCGATATCGACTTCCGGCCGAGTATCACTATATCGTCAATAACCCCTACGAAAGCGATGCCAACATCATTGAAACAATGCGGTTTGTGGCCGATCATCACCGAAAGGCTGCGGCCCTGCGCATCTTTCCGTTGGCCCTCTTCCCTGGTTCACCGCTTTATGAACGAGCCAGGAGCGACGGCATTATCGGAGCCCGCCACGAGGAGGCGTACCACCGCACTTACACAGGAAGCGTGCATGTCTTCAAGCTGGACTATCTGGCCATCATGCTGCGGCTGGTGCTGCATCTGCGTAACCTCGGCGCACCGCCGTGGCTGACTCACCGTTTCATCGGCCTGGTCACCAACCGGTTCGTGCGGCGTTGCCTGGATCGCAGGATCTGCATGTCGATGCTGATGGGCGCTTACTATCTTTGCCGGAAGTCGTACAAGATTCTGCTCTACCAGCCGATTGTTCGGCCGGTGCTTCGGTTACGCCGATGGTGGGTGTTGAGAACGCCCGCGATGAAGATCGATCTTGCTCTGGGGGAACCCGTGTCCGTGCCGCCGGCGCCGGTACGGAACCCGAAGCCGCCGTCTGGCGGCTTCAAACCGAAATCCCAGGGCCTGGAAAACGGAATCGAACCGCAGCAGCAAACGGCATCCCGCCGGGTTCGTTAGTCACCGGGCAGACTCGACGGCCGTGCAAAGGGTGTTCTGAATGTGACCGGGCGCCCGGAATCGATGCGTACTCGGAGCGGGGGGTGATTTCATCGGTTGCCAATGCAGCCAACGACCGATTTGAACGGGCCTTGGCAGGCAACAAGTCCTAGAATTAAGGGCCGTAAGTGCATCATGGCACCGGGAGACGGGCTCCTGGCGAAAGCGGCGATGGCCCGGCCCGCCCATAAGACCCTTTTCGCGGGGGCACAGTATGCGAACTTTCGGTCTTCCTGCAATCGTCCTGCTGGCTGTCGCGGGCTGCGCGCTTCTGGTCATGGAAGTCGCAGGTCAAAGCAGCCGGCGCTCGGAAAAGCAATCGTTAGCAACCCGTCCTGCCGGTGGAGTCAAACAACGCATGATCTCACGAAGCGGTTATGACATTCGGCCGTTGACCCATGAAAGAATCCAGGAACTTGCGAAGGGTCTCGAACCAGCAGAGCGGCGGGTTTTGCTCGAAAAAGGTACCGAGGCGCCGTTTTGCGGACACTTATTGAACAACAAGGAAAAAGGCACGTACGTGTGCCGACTGTGCGGCCTGCCGTTGTATTCGTCCGACAGCAAGTTCGAATCCGGCACCGGCTGGCCGAGCTTCTATCGGCCGTTCGACCCGGATCATATTCGACATCAGCGAGACATCAGCCACGGCATGGTCCGCACGGAGACGCTCTGCGCCAGATGCGGCTCGCACCTCGGGCACGTTTTCGAGGATGGTCCCCCGCCTACGGGACTTCGCCATTGTCTGAATTCCGTCTCGCTGAGGTTTTATCCTGCCGGTAAGGAGCTTCCGCCGGAATCGCGTCCGCTCAAGCTTGAGACAGCCTACTTCGCGGGCGGCTGTTTCTGGGGAATTGAAGACCGGTTCCAGCAGGTGCCCGGCGTCGCCGATGCCGTCTCGGGATATCAGGGCGGCAAGGCAGTCAACCCAACGTACAAGCAGGTGTGCTCCGGCCGCACGGGTCATGCCGAGACCGTCCGCGTCACTTTTGACCCGGCACAGGTGACCTATCGGCAGCTCCTCGAATGGTTCTTCAAGTTCCACGACCCCACGCAGCTCAACCGCCAGGGCCCGGACGTCGGTTCGCAGTATCGCTCCGCGATTTTCGCCGCCGATGACGAGCAGCTCAAGCAAGCCAAGGCGTTTATCGAGGAGCAGGCTGCCAAGGACCGGTTTCGTGGGAAGAGAATCGCTACCACCATCGAGCCGGCTGGTCCTTTTTACGAGGCCGAAGAGTATCATCAGGATTACCACGCCAAGCACGGGGGCTCCTGCCCCCTGTTTCAATGACCTGACAATCAGTCTCGGCTGCCCGGTATCCGCGAGATCTCTGCGGGATGATTGCGAGCGGCTAGGGGGCTGACTCGGCTGAAGTCTCGAGGTAAGATGGTTGTCCGTCCTGAGGTCGAAGATTCCCGCGGTCCTGCGAAGATGCCAAGCATGGCAGAGGTGACGTATGCGACTCCTGATCCCGTTCCTGGCTCTTGCGATTTGCGCGTCCACGGTTGTCGGAGCTCAAACACCGAACATCATCTATGTCATGGCCGACGACATGGGCTACGGCGACCTTGGCTGTTACGGCCAGAAGCTCATCAGGACGCCCAACATCGACCAACTGGCGGCAGAAGGGATGCGATTCACCCAGTTCTATTCCGGCTGCACCGTATGCGCCCCGGCTCGTTGCTGTCTGATGACCGGCCTGCACACCGGACATGCGTGGGTGCGCGATAACAAGAGTTCGATCCTCGAGCGCGTGCCCCTGCGTCCGGAGGACTTCACCGTCGCCGAACTGCTGAAAAAGGCCGGCTATTCGACCGGTGTCGTCGGCAAGTGGGGCCTCGGTGAACCCGAGACGACCGGCGTGCCCAACAAGCAAGGGTTCGATTATTGGTTCGGTTATCTGAACCAGGCGCATGCGCACAGCTACTATCCCGATTACCTGTGGAGGAACGAGGAGAAATACACGCTGGAGGGTAACGTCAACGGCCAGGGCAAGCAGTACTCTCACGACTTGTTCACGCAGGAAGCCCTGTCCTTCGTCGAACGCAACAAGGACAAACCTTTCTTCCTTTATCTGGCCTACACGATTCCCCACGGCAAGCTCGAGGTCCCGAGCGATGCGCCGTACTCAGACAGGGACTGGCCGCAACCGTGCAAGAACTACGCGGCCATGATCACGCGCCAGGACGCCGACATCGGCAAGCTGATGAAACTGCTCAAAGACCTGAAGCTGGACGACAGGACGCTGGTCTTTTTCTGTAGCGATAACGGCGCGCCAGACGGCGGCGGCACGCTCAGGCATTTCAGCAGCAATGGTCCGCTGCGTGGAACAAAAGGGCAGTTGTATGAAGGCGGCATTCGCGTGCCGATGATTGCCCGCTGGCCGGGAAAGATCAAAGCCGGCGCGGTCAGCGACCAGGTCTGGGCAATGTGGGATTTCTTGCCCACCGCGGCCGAGGTCGCCGGAATCTCGCCGCCGAAGAACATCGACGGGATTTCAATGCTTCCGGCCCTGTTGAGCGAGTCGCAGAAGCAGCACGACTTCATGTACTGGGAGTTCAATCAGGCCAACCTGGTCCAGGCCGTCCGAATGGGCGACTGGAAGGCGATCAAGCACAATAGCGGAAAGATCGAACTCTATAACCTCAAGAGCGACGTCGGCGAAACGAACAACATCGCGGCGGAACACCCGGAGATTCTGGCCCGCATCGAGGATTATCTGAAAACTGCCAGAACCGAATCGGAGTACTGGCCCACCCGTTGAGCAACTTCGGAGGACCGGACGATAGTCAGGATCAACAATGTGCCTGTTAGATATGACGGTCGGACGGTGCTGCGGTCTGGTGATCCTGCTCGTCGTCGTGGCATCTGGAATAGCCGCCCCGACGAGCGAACCGTCTGCCCGAACACGGCCGGCGGAAACGACCTTACGCAATCGCCGGATTCTTGAACGCGTGCGCAAGCAAACGCCTGGCCGGACGCCTGCTCGCTTCAACGCCATCCCGGACCGGCTCGCCGACATTCTCATCGAGAAACATCTGTACAAGGACGGCGAGGTCTGGGGCTTGGCCAAGACTGTTCCTGACCAGGGTTATCCGTATGACGAGATGGGGTCGTGTACCTTTGCCGGTCTCGTCAGGCAATACAACCTTTATGATAAAGTCGGCCCGCTCGATGACGCCGCTCGCACCAAAGCCCTCAAGTTCTGGCAAAGCTGGCAGGATCCGGCCACCGGGCGCTTCAAGGACCCCCGTGACCCCAAGCGGCAGGTCAACGAGAAATACGTCGTGGGTCTCATCGGTCAGCTTGGCGGTGAGCCGCTGTACAAGTGGACCACCACGGGGACCGACAAGAAGATCGAGACTCGCGTCTTCCTGGAACGAAGCCGCGAGGATCCTGACTGGCAGAATGGCGGCTGGGGTGTCGGCTCGCACACCGGTTTCCAGGCCGTTGAGATCTTCGAAGCAATCAACAGCGGCCAGGTCGAACTGATCCCGGATCTGGAAAAGGGCGTTCAGCAGATCCTCTCGCACCAGGATCCGGACGACGGGCTTTGGGGGCCGCCATCCGCGGAACTGATGCGACGCATCGGCGGAACACTCAAGGTCATCGGGCGCCTGTATTTCAAGATGGGCATGCACGTGCCGCACACCCGCGAATTGGCCGACGCCATGATCGAGCATTCCCGCAACGGCGACTGGTACAAGCACGGGGCCAATTCCTGCGTTCCGCGGAACGCGGCCGAAGTGACTGCTTATTGTCTGGAAGTGTCCGATTACCGGTACGATGAGCTTCTTGAAGTTCTGGAGTCGCTGGCCAAGGACTATGAGTCCTGGGTGCTACCCGATGGGCGAACCCTAATCGCGCGCGGAGACCCGTCTAACGTCGGTTTGCAGTACACGACGCTGTACGGTCTAGGCATTATTGCCGCGTATCTGCACTGGGAGGACTGCCAGCTTCCCAACCCACTGGCAGACAACCCCCGCGGGCAGGGATACCGCTACCAGGTCGGGCTGCTGCCGGACGGATCGGTCAAAGTGATTGATACCGGTGCCGGGAAACCCTGATGGTGGAACACGCTTCGTCTTGCGAATGGCAAAGAAGTCGTCGTGCCAACTCGTTTTCAGTTGAGGCTGACCTTGCCGACGTTCGTGCACGACATGTTCTGAGGATATGGCGAAGGCATCGACATGTCGACCTCCACGGCCTCATAGTCGTAGGTTTTTGTCGCAAAAAGAGATAAGGACTGGCACGCTGCTTACGCCGTATCCCATGACCAAGCCGAACGTACATCTTGAGTCCGGAATCAGCGTTTTCGACCGCTGCCACGATCTGGCCGTCGAGACGCTCTGCCGCAACATCAAGCCATGGAAAGACGGCCTGCTCGACGAGCCGGCGCCTTCGATCATGGCCGGCCAGACCTACAAGTCGCCGTGGACACGCGACTGCGCGTTCAATGTGTGGAACGCAGCCGCCCTCCTGACGCCTGAGGCCGCCCGGAACACGCTGATCAGCACGCTGATCGAAGATGACGGCCTGGTTCGCATCGGCGGGCAGTACTGGGATGCTATCGCTTGGACCACGGGCGCGTGGCACTACTACTGCGTCACCGGCGACCATGAGTTCCTCGAACTGGCCCACGCGGCGACGGTCAACTCGCTGCGGTACTTCGAAGAGACCGAGCTCGATCCCGAAATGGGGCTCTTTCAGGGTCCCGCCAGCTACGGCGACGGTGTGGCCGCGTATCCGGAACCGTACAACGACGCTGGCGGATCATCGGGCATTCTCGACTGGCCGGCTGCTCACCCGGAAGTCGGCAAGATCCGCATGAAGGCCCTGAGCACTAATTGCCTTTATGCCAACGCGTATTGGATCGCCGACCTGATGGGGCGGCGGCTCGGTCTCGACGCGCAGGTCAACGAGTCGTTGCGGACTCAGGGCGATGCGGTCGGGGGAGCAATCAATCGGCACCTCTGGCTGCCCGAGAAAGGCTGCTACGCCTACTTCACCGATCCCACCGGACGTTGCGAGCAGTACATGGAGGGCCTCGGCCACGCCTTCGCGATTCTCTTCGGTATCGCGTCGCCCGAACAGGCCCGGGCCGTGCTCGACAATCAATATGTCGCGCCATACGGTATTCCCTGCGTCTGGCCGGTGTTCCCGTGGTTTGCCAGTCCGGACGGCATGACCTTCGGCCGGCATAACGGCACCGTCTGGCCGTTTATCCAGGGCTTCTGGGCGTCGGCGGCCGCGATGCACGGTCGGTTGGATCTGTTCGACAAGGAATTGACCGCCTTGGCCGACATGGCCGACCGCCACCGCGAATTCAAGGAGATCTACCATCCGATCACCGGCGAGCCCTATGGCGGCTTGCAGGTCGACCGCGGCAAGGTTCGCCTGTGGGCCGGCGAGCCGCATCAGACCTGGAGTGCCACCGGCTACCTGCGGATGATCTACTACGACCTGTTCGGCATGCGTTTCCAGCCGGACGAACTGTGTTTTCAACCGACCGTCCCGCCGCGATTTGAGACTTTGCAGCTGACGGGAGTCAAGTATCGCGACATGACCCTGGATGTCACCATACGCAACTCCGGCACTCGTATCGCTTCCTTCGCGCTGGACGGTCAACCACACGAACCTGTGATACCGGCCACGCTCGACGGACAGCATCGGATCGTGATGAACATGAGGTGATGTTCAGCTCGGATAATCTGGAATCGTTGCGTGAGCACTCCGTGCTGTAGCACCTTCGATCTGCCCTGTTGGTGGTCCAGAAGCCGAGGGGATGAGCGGCGCGAGGACCTCCGGGGCCCAGGTTCGCGACTCATAGCCGAGGTGGCCACCCCAGTGCCCGAGCTTTCGCCACTGGGGCGTCCAGGCGGCTTGATTCAGGCCGTCGCGGACGCAGAGTGTGCCGCCCGCGTCGAGGAATCCTCGCCTTCCGGCCGTGGAAGTCTCCTTTCGATCCATGGTACCGAAGGTTTTAGTCAGCACCCCGGCATCGAACCAGTCTTCGCGGCTGTAGAAGTTGACGATGCCGCATCGGCAATGCTCCAGGGCCGGGGCCAGGTCGTAGTCGGGCGAAACGGTCGCCGCAGGTGGGAGATGGCCTGGCCGGGGGCCGAGTTGGGTTCCACCAGCCGGTCCTCGAACTGCCGCATGCACCAAGTCCGGAACTGCTCCATGACCGGGCCGCTCTTGGCCTGATGAAAGGCCGGCCGCTGCTCCGACGAGAAGTCTCGATCGCGGGCGATGGCGTCGTTCCGGTTCTCATCCGCCGTCCTCCGTGCACGCTCGCACTGGCCGCGGACGATATCAGAGGCATCACGATTCATGCAGGCTTGCCGGAAGGACACCAAACACCAGGCTCTTTCTGATACGCTTTAATGTGCCGGGATTGGGAATTGGAGACAACCGGGTCTCTCCAGGGCGTATGATTGCCAGTTGCGAAAGATGAAATCGCCAGCTTGCGAGATATCGGGGTTTGAAGCTCCCGGTGACAATCGTCCCTTACTCCGGAACTCCTGTACATTTTGCGCGCACGTTTTGGGGCCTCGGAGGCTTCATGGTGTAGTGGTATGGAGCATTCCCGCCGAGTGCCGTCAGACAAAGGTTGCCAAGATGCAGCCGGCGAAGATGATTTGGCCTTCTTCGTAATCGTTTGATATCGCGGCGTTGAGATCGGACGGGATGTGTCTTGCCAGTGGCCCGCAAATCAATGCGCACGACACAACGACGCGCGTGCGAGTCTCGGAGCAGCGGGCAGATTTCGAGCCGTCACGTCAATACCCGTCCGAAGGGGATGTGTAGGGTACTCGCTGATTTTTCAATTTGGTTGCGGCCAAAGGCCGCTTTGGGATTACGTTAGCTAAGGCGGACCGCCTTTTTGCGGGCCGCAACCCAAGTGCTCTGCGATCGAGAAACATGCGCGCCAGTTGCGACGGAAGGGACTAAAAACCCATTCTCTGCATCACATCCGAACAACGTCTTGTACGGCAATACGCACTCCTTCCTCGGCCGCTCTCAGCACGGTGCGTATATGCAGCCGCCCTTCCTGGTTCGCTCGCCTGTCGTGATGTCCTCCATGGACTCCGATGCCCCCTCGCTCATGCCCCGCCCCGCCTGCGGCCGACCAATCGATGAGGATCCGGCCATCAGCAGCATTGCATTCGTCTGCCAAGGCGACATCCCCCTGCTGGTTGTCTCTTGTCGATGTGCATGATGCGGCCATGAATGGGATGATGCTCATGAACCGATCAATCGAACTCAATAGGCTGCTCGGATTCATTCACTGCGACACCGCGCAATACCGCACCAGCGGTCTTTGGTCTCAATCGGCACGGCGGCGCGCGATCGGATGATAAGACACCCTGTCCTTGAATATGTTGACACCACGCCCGATGGGTTTCGGCTCGAAAGCAATCTCATCTTCGGTCACCGTCGCGATGATGTACTCCGTGTACGCCGGTTCCTGGGGATGATGAATGGCGAAGTTGAGCACCGAGGCTGGAACCGCATAAACGTGCGCGCCTAGATTCTCTTCGGGGGGCCAATACTGCGCGTAGTGAAAGTCGCCGCCGAACACGGCTTGGACGCAGTGACCATCCGGACATTTCTCCAGTATGCGGTACAGCGGCCGGCTGATGTGCCCTCGATCACCGGTCATGACATGCGGATCATGCGCAAAGACCAGTGTCGGATACCGCGACGGATTCCCTTCATGACGGCAGAGTACCGCTTCCAGCCAGGCCAACTGGTGATCGGTGATGTTTTCCGAGTCCATGATCACGAAATGCACGCCGCGCCAGGTGAAAGCGTAGTAGTGCTTGCCTTCGAGGCAGTAGCGCTTCCAGATCTCGGGATGTTTGTCGGCATCCAGTTGTGCGTTCATGGGATAGGGTGGAAGCTGAGAGGCAAACCAGTTCCTCTTGAGCACCGCAACGCCAGGCTTGTCGGCGGGCACGTCATGATTGCCGACCGCAACGTGGATCTCGATGCCGGCCTCGCGCCACCTCCTGAACGCGGCGTCGATGACCTTCATCTGCCATACGCTCTCGCCGGGAAAGCTGTCGTTGCCCACATCGCCGAGCTGCACCACGAAGGCCGGGCGGATCTCCAGCACCTCCCGGGTCAGTCGATCTAGTTGGTCGATGATTGCATGCGTGGGGTGCAGGTCGGACACGATCACAAACCGGTGCGCGTCTGCTGAGCAGAGAGTGCCTAGGACAAGCACGACGAGAAGCATCGCACATGCCGGCAATCGGGTCGGCAGACAGGAGGATGCTTGATGATAGTGAGCCATCTCAACCGCCCTTCACCGAGGTTTCCCGTTTGTCCTTGCCCGGATACGCAGCCGGGCGACGTTTTGCTAACCGGCGTTCCCCCGCTACACCTACCGCACTCTCGAGTCTCACGGGTCTGCCGGGCTGATGGAGGAGACCTGTCTGGACACCAAGGCAGCTTTTCGGCCGCGTTTCCTGCGGTCGGCGGAGGGCATGAAAGGTCGCCTGCCTTGCCCCTTAACGTACCCGACAGAGGCGGTTCTAGGTAGACCGGAGTCCTCGACCGGCAAGGGGTCTTCAATCGACAACTTACACTTACCTCGGCACTACGTTGCGCACCTCGGCGACGAAGTCCTTGCAGGCCTGCTCGATGCATTTTTCCCATTCGGAGGTGAATCGCTCAAGGTATTTCATGTCGTCGTAGGCATAGATAACGCTTCGGGAGGCGGTCACCAGAGCCCCCGTGCCATCCGGTTTGAAGCAGGCACCGATATCAGAGGCGGTGCCGCCCTGAGCGCCGAATCCGGGAACCAGGAAGATGCAATGCGGCATCATGGCTCGAAACGTCGCGATTTCGTCCCGGGCCGTCGCGCCAACAACCGCACCGATTGCACTGTAGCCGCATTCACCTACCAGAGTCGGATCGGAAGCCCAACTCTCGACTTGCCGGGCGACAAACTCGGCCACGGTCATGCCGCTTTCGAGCCTGGCAGTCTGCAACTCGGCAGCCGATGGGTTGCTCGTCCGAACCAGCACAAAGACCCCTTTTTGCTCCTCGCGGGCTACGTTGATGAACGGCTGGAGCCCGTCGAGGCCGAAATAGGGGCTGACTGTGATGGCGTCCGGCCCGGTCAGGTCTTCAAGGTTGGCGAAATCGGGTTCGGCCAGCATGGCGGCGGCATACATCTCGGCGGTCGAGCCGATGTCTCCGCGTTTGCAGTCGCCAATCACGATAAGGCCGGCTCGATCCGCCTCCTGGACCAAATCGAAATACGCATCCACGCCGTCAGCATAGTATCGCTCAAAAAAGGCGATATTGATCTTCACCGCAGCCACCAGCGGGCTGACGATTCTCACCAACCGCCGGCAGTACTCCAGAATCGCATCCAGGGCTACCTCCGAGTCGGTGGCGTCGTTAAGCTCCTTGTTTTCCGAGATCTCGGCCGGGAGCTTGGAATAGACCGGATCGATCCCAATACAGGTGGGGCTGCCCTTGGCCTTGATGGCCTTCAAAAGACGGTCGGCAAAGTTCTCTGCCACGGATACCTACCTCTCATTTCACAACCGCTTGGCGCGAGCTGTTGGATAGCCAGCAGTCAACTTTGGGGGGCGCCTTGAGGGCTGCTCCCCCGAAAACAGCGAGTGTAGCCCTCCAGGGGTCGCGACGCAAGGTATCCGCAGACTAAAAACCGGATTTCCGCCTACACGTTCAGGTCCAAACGGTGTTAGAATCTTCCGCGAGGCTGGTACCCTGCTTCTCGGGAAGTGCCGCCTCTGGAGCGATCTTGGAGATCCATTGTGGGCGGAGAGTCGTCAGGCAAAGGTCGAAGACTGCGGCGGGTCGACTTTCGACGAAATCGACAGACACCCGCGCGCCGCAAGCGCTGGGAAATACCCACGGACGATGACCAAGGAACAGAAGTTTTCAGTCGGGAGGCAGTCAAGGCCAAGGGCGACCTGTCCAGAAAGCGGACGGTTGTCGAGATCGACCAGGATCAGAGTCGCGGCGAGGGCAGTTGGCTTAAGGGAATCGCAGTCGCGGTTCGCGGGCAGTTCGTCGACGTGGATGTCGATGGCCGAATCTGGCCGTGCACCGTTCGCCGCGTCCTGCGGACGCTGCTGATCCGGAACCGAAGCCCCGTGGTGGTCGGCGACGAGGTGGCCATCTCTATCGTGGCCGACGAGGCGGGGGTGGTGAACGAAGGCGTGATCGAACACGTGTACCCGCGTCGAACGGCCCTGAGCCGGTGCGACGGCAAGAAAACCCATATGATCGCCGCCAACGTCGATCAGGTTCTGGTGATCACCTCGATTCGCGAGCCGATGATCAAACCGCACCTGATCGACCGCTATCTGGTGGCGGCGCACGCGGGCAACCTCCCTGCGGCCATCTGTGTAAACAAGGTAGACCTCGACCCCGATCCCGAAGACGAGACTGCGGAAGTGCTGACCCGTTATCGAAGGTTGGGTTATGCCGCCGTAGCCACAAGCGCCGTCGAAGGTACGGGCCTGGACGAGTTGCGTTCGCTATTGACGGGAAAGGTGACCCTTCTGGCGGGTCAGAGCGGCGTCGGCAAGAGTTCACTGATCAATGCGCTCGAACCGGGTCTCAACCTCAAGACAGCTCCCGTTTCGCTCGCCAGCGAGAAGGGACGCCACACGACCACAACCGCAGTGCGGCTCAAGCTCAGCTTCGGCGGCGCGGTGGTTGACACGCCGGGTATCAGGGCCTTGGACGTGGCCATGGTGCCGATCAACGAACTCGAAATGCACTTCGTCGAATTCGTCGATCGTATCGCCAACTGCAAGTTCCCCAACTGCGTCCACATTCACGAGGAGGGGTGCGAGATCAAGGCCGCTGTGAAAAGCGGCGAGATCGACGAGTCCCGCTATGCCAGTTATGTCGAGCTGTTCTACGAACTCAGCGATGTTAAGCGGGCCGGATACGAATAGGTCTCCGCCGGATACCATCGAAAAGCCACGTCACGCATCGCGCCTTGCTCGGCTCGGTCTTGCTCATCGGGGACGCGGCAAATGGACGATTGTCGATCACGAACGGCGCAGACCCCAATCCTGTTTGCCCAGGCTATCGTCATCGCGCAAAACCGGTTCGACCCGTCCTTGCCGGCCGATTCCCGATCGCTGAACCCTCTCACATGAGGAAGATCACCGTGATCAGCAGGAAAAGCGGAATGAGAATCACGATACTGTAGAGCATGTAGCCGAAGAAACTTGGCATTTTGATGCCCGACTGCTCGGCAATGCTCTTGACCATGAAGTTCGGGCCGTTGCCGATGTAGGTGTTGGCGCCCATGAAGACGGCGCCGAGCGAGATGCCGACCAGCAGCGGAATCGGGATGGTCTTGAGGAACGTATCGACATCGCCCATCATGGCCATCCCTTCGGGCGCCAGGGTTCCAGCGGTCTTGAAGTAGACCACATAGGTCGGCGCATTGTCGAGGAAGCTGGACAGAGTGCCCGTCGCCCAGAAGAACTGCCACGGCTTGGTCAGGCCGAGCTCGGGCCCCTTGGCGTTGAGGATTTCGATTGGAACCTGCATCGTGATGAAAATGCCGATGAACAGCACGGCCACCTCGGTGATGGCGCAGAAATCGAAGTTGTTTTCCTTGCGGATCTGCGGCGACGTCGTCATCCAAGCCAGGCCCACGAACGCAAGCATCACCGCTTCGCGGAGAAAATCGGGCACGGCGAAACTTGTGCCCGGCAATTCCTTGCCGGGGACCATGACGGCCACCGCCAGCACAACGCAAAGAAGCCACAGGAAATTCAGCGAACCACGGATTCGCAACGGTTCGATCTGCGTGGCATCCAGCATGCGATCTTCAACGGTCTCGCGGCGATACGCCAGCGTATCCCAGATCCAATATACGACCAGCAATACGCAGACGGCGAAGAGCCAGGCTTTCCAGAGGTTCAGTGTCCAAAGGAAGGGCACACCAAACAGGTAACCGAGGAACAGAGGCGGATCGCCCGTCGGAAGCAGACTGCCGCCAATGTTGCTGACCAGGAAGATGAAGAAGATCACCGTGTGGCGGACGTGCTTACGCTCCTGATTGATCTGCAACAGGGGCCGGATGAGCAACATCGATGCACCCGTGGTTCCGATGAAGCTCGCGAGGACCGCGCCCAACCCCAGAAAGGCTGCATTGGTTGCCGGTCTGGCCCGCAGGTCGCCGCGGAGCTGGATGCCGCCACTGATCGTATACAGGCAGAACAGCAGGATGATGAATGGAATGTACTCATCCAGAACAGCATGCTGCAAGACCATCTTGACCGAGGGCAAGCCCGGGTCGGCATGGAAACCCACGCTTCGGAGCAGGTAGTAGAGCAGGGTTACGATGGCCAATGCGGCGGCGATGATGAACTTGTTCTTGTTGTGGTGCCACCAATGTTCGACACGGTGGATCAGCGGCAGAATGGCAATGCACAACAACAGAATCACAAACGGAGCCACCGCCCAAAGCGGAGGCGAGTAGTGCGCGCCTGCCGCGCCTTCGCCGTGCGCACCGTGTGCTGCCGCCTCATGCTTGCCCATCGTCTCGTGCGGAGTATCGGTTTCGTGCTTGTCATGCGGCCCGGCTACCGACTCGTGCTTCTCTTCATGGTCCGGTGTTGGGGGCGGCTCCGGTGTCGAGGTGGGAACGGCAGGTGTTTCTGTCTTAGCCGGCTCGTCCGTCGCTTCGGGGGAAGCCAACGAGGAGTTGGATGACGGAGCAGGGTCAGGCTGTGCGGCCGCAGGCGACGCCGCCGCTTCGCCGGTCTCGGAGAATGGAAGCGGAATCGCCGGAAGCGGCGACACACCATGTGTCTCAGAGGCCACATCAGCCCTCGGCGTCACCGTTGCTGGGCTGAGAACCGGATTGTCCACCTCATCTGTCGCGGGCGACGCCACGTCGGCCGCAGGTTGGCTCGCGATTGCGGGGGAAACCGAATCCTGTGCCTTTACGCTCAGAGTTGAGGCGCAAGTTGCCAACAGCGTCAGAACCCACCAGACGACTACGGGACGTTTACCTAGCAGGCGCAGGTGCATGAACCAGATCTCCGTTTGTCAGGGCTGGGTGTCGGCCACGACTCCATCATCCCCAGATACCGTGACATTATCGGCAGATTGCGGTGGTGGGACTCCATGTCTATACTGGCCTTGAGCTGAGGGACAGCCAACCGTCACCAAGTGTTGCCCGTTGAGAGCGACGGCCTCATGACGCGACCGGATGACTCGTGGGCGAGGATGTGAATCCGTGTTTGCTTACGAACATGTCGGGCATCTCTTTTATGGGCGCAGGCGGAAAACCGTCTTGCTGGTTATCCTTCTATCCTTTTGTTCCGGTTGCACCGAGAATCCGGCCGCTGATACGCCGGGCGCAGCCCGAAATGACTTGAGCGCCATGCAGATTACTCGCATGACTATTGGCGATCACCAGTTCGAGGTCTGGCTTGCGAAGAGCAATCGACAGCGAGAACTCGGTCTGATGCGGGTGAAGCCTGAAGAGCTGTCCTCATTTCAGGAGCCGACCGGCCGGGGCTTATCGGACATCCACCGGGGCATGTTGTTCGTCTTTCCGTTTGAGCAACCGCTGTCCTTCTGGATGTACAACACCATCACACCCCTGGACATCGCGTACATACGGAACGACGGCCGAATCGTGGGTATTCACACCATGGCCCCACTTGAAACGCGCACATATCCTTCCGGGGAGCCCGCCCGCTTCGCTCTTGAAGTCAAAGCTGGGTTATTTGCCAGCATTGGCGTGAAGGTGGGCGACCGTGTTCAAATCCCTGAGTCGGTTCTCAAGGACCTGCCCAGATAGGTCGAAGCTGATTCTGAGCAAGTACCGGTGACGGCGTCGAATCTCCGGCGGGACCGGGGGCCAGCAGCACACCTCATGTCGGGATCAACGACTCTTACAGACTTATCGGTACAGCCCGTTCCGACGGCATCGAAGCCATTCCGGCTGCTGATCGTGGGTTCCTCCGAAGACCTGCCACAGGCTCTGGTTAAGCTCATCGAGAGGCATGAGGCTGATGTCGTCCTTGCCGCATCGCTGCAGGATGCTCGCCGGCCGAAACTCCTCGCCGACGTCGAGACCGTCATTCTCTGCGCGCATCAGGAATCAGACGCCCGCCGAGCCGCCGACCGGGCGGCATTCTTGCTGGCCGACTCCCTGGTAAGTCATCATCTCATGGGACTGGCATTCTCGTCGGGCACATACGGCGTGGTGCCCGGTTGCGGCGATGTGTTCATCCGGCTTCCGACGGACGTATCCTCACAAGAACTGAGCGGCTGGCTGTCAGCGTTGAGGCATGTCAGACCGCACCTCCGCCGCATCAACAATCAGGTCGCGGCGATGCAGCGGCTGGGACGTCGCGTCAATGAGAACCTTCTCGAGGTGGATCAGGAGCTTCGCCTCGCCGGCCGATTGCAGCGGGACTTCCTGCCCAAGGTCTTTCCTGAATTGGCGGACGTTCGCTTCGCGGCCATGTATCGCCCCGCCACCTGGGTTTCCGGTGATATCTATGATGTCCGCCGGTTGGACGAACGGCACATCGGCTTTTTCCTGGCCGACGCCATGGGGCATGGTGTGGCTGCGGGTCTTATGACGATGTTCATCAAAGAGGCAATTGTCGGTCGGAGAACTCGCGAAGGTGAAGCGCCGGTCAGATGTCCCAGTAAGGTTCTCACCTCACTCAACGCCGACCTGACCGCGCAACAGTTGCCCAACTGCCAGTTTGTCACCGCCTGCTACGGCCAGATTGACACCGATTCTCATGAGGTGGTTCTTGCTCGTGCCGGCCATCCTCACCCCATACACGTCGGATCTGACGGCCAAGCTCGCGAAGTGAAAACGGCGGGCGGGTTGCTCGGCGTCTTTCCCGAGGGCGACTTCCCCAGCATAAAGCTGACACTGCAACCCGGCGAGAAACTCGTTATCTACAGCGACGGCCTCGAAAACATCATCTCGGGCGGTCACGACGCCGGGGGACACTCGACGTTCGGCCCGGTTTTCCTGCAGGCCATCAGACTGCCCGGCCAGGAATGCCTCGATATGCTCGCCCAGCACCTCGACGGTGCTGAGGGCAGTCTTCAGCCATCAGACGATCAATCTTGCCTGGTTGTGGAACGACTCTGCGCGTGATTCGCTGCCAGCCCGGGTCCCTTTCGTTATAATGCCGTTGAGAACCAGCCGGAAAGGATCGCATGGCGGAGTTGCAGGGACTGTTTCTGGATTTCTACGGCACCGTTGTCGGCGGCGATCGGCTGGCGGTCGAATCAGCCTGCCAGGCGGTGGTGCGCGATCATCACCTGCCGTTGACTGCGGCCGAACTGGCTGTTCGGTGGGGTCGTGCCTACTTCCGGGCCATCGAGGCGCCTGACGGCGACGGATTCCGCAATCTGGTTGAAATCGAGCGAGATACCCTTATCGAGACCGTCTCGCCTCTGGTCGGACATATCGATCCCGAGCCATACGTGGCCATCCTCCAGGATTACCTGGCCAATCCGCCGCTGTGCCCGGAAATCCGCGAGGTTCTGAGACATAAGAGGCTGCCAGTGTGTATCGTGAGCAATGCGGACAACCGAGAAATCCATAAAGCATTAGAGCGTAACGACTTAAGATTTGACTTCATTGTAACGTCGGAATCCGCCCGCAGCTACAAACCGGATCCAACCATTTTTGGGACGGCACTTCGACTTACCGGTTGGCGACCGGAGCGTGTCATCCATATAGGAGACTCGCTTCACAGTGATGTGGGCGGGGCTCGAGCGGCTGGTCTAAAAGCGGTGTGGGTTTGCCGCGAAGACCGGATCAGCGACGTCGGCTGTGAGCAGCCGGACCAGACGTGGTCGGACCTGCGTCCGATCATCAACTTATGAGGCTTGTTTTCACAGCCCGGGAACCATGAAATGTGGCGAAAAACGGCAGCCAACCAGCCCCTCGGGGGGATGATAAAGGCTGGCAGGAGGCTAGAGCCATGTGTCCGATCAATCGCGTGAACGCTTTGTGGGCAATCGTTTGTGGTGCCCTCTGCCTGGCCTTGACGACCGCCGAAACGACGGCGGCAGACATGAGCGGCCGAGGAAGCACAAAGCGATCGTATTCTTCTGGGTTTTCGGGTCGGTCGGGCGCGTCGGGTCACTCGAGCTTCTCAGGCGGCTCAGGCTTTTCGGGTCGCTCCAGCGGCTTCTCCAAATCCTACAGCAGTCCGCGATCCGGATCGTCTTCGAGCAGCAGTTTCGGTCGATCGAGCGATTTGAATCGATCGACCTTCGTCGGACCACCTATCAGCGGAGGCGGTTCAGCCTTTCGCCCCAACATGACGCCCAAGGGCGCTCCTTCGGTTTCGAGCCCGGCCCCGAAGTCTGCTCTGCCATCATCGCCTTCAGGCACTTCGCCGGGGCAGTCGAGCCCGTCCGTGACGACAGGCAAACCGACGGTCAGCCCGTTTTCGGCACTGCCACCAGGAGCGAGAGCCTCGTCGACACCCAAGTCTCCGAACGCCGGAGGTTCGCCCGCCGGTGAGGCCCCGTCCCTGGCCGGACAAAAAAAACCATTCAGCTCAAACACGACGGTCACAAGTCCGAAGGCACCGTTCACACCTTCTGTCGGTCAGACCGGCGGGGTAAAGGTGCCTTCCCAGGTCAGTTCAGGCAACTCGAAATCCGGCGGCGTTCAAGCTCCTTCCGCGGGGTCGAAATCAAGCCAGACGCCCACGACTTTTATACCGTCGTTAGCCGGTCGCAAGGCCCCCACAGGTGTTTCGAACAACAGCGGTGCATCGTCCCAGTCGCTCAAGAGTGCTTCGCCCGGTAGCTCAACCATCGTCAGGCCGCCCTCGGGGACGGGCGGAACGAAGGTGCCGACCGGCTCTACGGTCGGCAAGTCCGGCGCTGCTTCGGGGGGTTCGTCGGGTGACCGATTCTTCTCCGGCCCAAGCCGGTCGAGCAGCGGATTCACCGGCTCGGTCAAGAAAAGCACCGCCGGCGGCTACTTCATCAATCCGGAGCGATCGGGCAGGCTCAATATCAGTGTGAACCGCCATAGCCGCGACGGGGACGGCCGCTATTTCTTCAGGGATGAACGCGGCCGGCACGACTATTGTGGCTGTCATCGACCCCGTTATGAGTGTCACCACCACAGGCATTCGAGTTACTGGTTCGGATTTGGTTTCTTCGACTCCGGTCCCTGCTATTACCCCGTCTATCCGGTGTACCCGGTTTACACTTGGCCGGTATACGAGGTGGTAGCCGCGCCAACATACGTCGTTCAGCCGGCACCGGTTGTTGCCCAGGCTCCAGTGGCCGTGCCTGGGGCGGTGGCTTATCCGGGGCAGGCCGCCCCAGGCGTTGAAGTACTCACGCCAGGCGCCTACGCGACCGTCCCGCCGGGGCAACAACCCGCCGAACAGCCTCAGGAACAGGCTGCTCAGCCGCAGGCACAGCCGCAGGAACAGCCCGCCGGACCGACTCAGCCTCAGCCCCCTACTGCATCGAGCTCGCCTGACACCGCGCAGTCCGGCGAGATGCCCGTTGACGAGATGGACCGACTCATGAAGGAGGGCGTTGAAGCCTTCGCGGCAGGAGACTACGAGAAGGCTGCCCAAAACTTTATGAGAGTCTCGATGGCCATGCCGGACAATGTCGACGCATTGCTGGCATACGCGGTCGCTCGTTTCGCTACCGGCGACTATACAAACTCCGCGACCGCGATCCGGCGGGCGGTCCGCAAGGTTCCCGAGGTGGTCAATTCGCTGTTCGACCTTCGCGACCGTTATGGCAAGATGTCCGACTTTGACGGACACGTGGCCAACTTGGTCCGGTACGTCAACGAGAAGAAAGAGGATATTGACGGCTGGCTGGTGCTGGGGTTCATCCAGCACTTCATCGGCGACCGGACGCATTCCAAGCAGACCTTTGAGGGCATAAAGCAACGTTCGCCCGCGGACGCGGACATCGCCGAGTTCTTCATCAACGCCAAGTCCGTCGAGCAGCTTGCCAAGGAGGCCCGTGAAGCTCAGGACAGAGAGCAGTCGGGCACGACGCAGCCGTCGGCGCAGGAAAGCTCAAGCCAGACGCTGCCGAGTTCCGTCGGAACTGCCGGCTCCCAGGCCCCGACGCCTGGGCCCGTCCAGCCCGCCGCTGCGGTCTCCAGCGGCGACTTCTCCGATCCGTTCTGATTCTGAGGCCTGCCTGCCACCGTCCGGCCGGCAATGAGGCGACTCACGGTGTGGGAGGCACACTCGACCTTGACAACCGGCCGACAGCTTCTTTCAGCCGGTTGGCATTGTCGCGAGGACCTGTGCCGTTCGGGTCGGAAGGTAGATCTGAATGCTTTGGTTCCGACCATGAGCCGGCTGGTACTGACAGGGGTAGATCTGGCCCGTGGCAACGATTCCGTGGCCGCCGAACCAGAAGTCATCCGTGTTGAGGACGACTTTGTAGTCGCTTGGCTCGGGCACCCCGATCCGATAGTTGGGATGCGAGTCGGTCGGATGGAAATTGAAGACGAACACCAACGAACCGCGCCGAAAGGCGATCAGCTTGGCGGCCTCGTCGGTGTGAATAATCTCGGTGTTGGAAGCGGCGAGCAAGTCACACCGCTCATCAAGAGCCTGAAGCTCGCGGTCGAACGCCGCCAAGTCACGATACCGCAGTAACGGATCGTCGCACAGGGACCACTGTCGCCGGGCGTACTTGTAGGAAAACCCGTTGCCCTCTCGGGGGAAATCGATCCACTCCGGATGCCCGAACTCGTTGCCCATGAAATTGAGATACCCCTCGCCGCCGAGGGCGAATGTGATCAAACGAATCATCTTGTGTAACGCCACGCCGCGCTCGATGACCAGGTTCGACCCGACGGCCTTGCTCATCAGCCAATACATGTCGGCGTCCATCAGCCGGAATGCGATGGTCTTGTCTCCGACCAGCGCCTGGTCATGGCTCTCCGCGTAAGCGATGTGCTTCTCGGCCGGTCGGCGGTTGGTCAAGGTATGGCAGATCTCCCCCATATTCCACTGTTCATCGCGGTATTCTTTGAGAAGCTTGATCCAGTAGTCGGGGATCCCCATGGCCAGCCGGTAGTCGAACCCGATGCCTCCTTCATCAAGGGGCCGGGCAAGTCCGACCATGCCCGACACGTCCTCCGCGATCGTGATAGCCTTTGGATTCACCTCGTGAGCGACCTGGTTGGCCAGTTGCAGGTAGACGACCGCGTCGGTGTCGATGTCGTGGATCAGGTAGTCGTCATATGAAGAGAAGTTCCTGAAACCATGGTGCAGGTACATCATGCTGGTCACGCCGTCGAATCGCAGGCCGTCAAACCGGAATTCCTCCAGCCAGTACCGCACGTTGCTGAGCAGAAAACGTAGAACTTCCGTCTTGCCGTAATCGAACAACAGCGAATCCCATGCCGGGTGTTCACCTCTTGGGCCGGCATGAAAGTACTGATGATCCGTCCCGTCGAATCGGTTGAGCCCCTCGTTGACGTTCTTGACGGAATGGCTGTGCACGATGTCAAGGACGACCAGCAGTCCCAGCCCATGAGCCGTGTCAATCAGTTCCTTGAGGTCCTCCGGAGTCCCGAACCGCGACGAAGGAGCGAAGAAATTGCTCACGTGGTAGCCGAACGAGGCATAATATGGATGTTCCTGAATGGCCATCAGTTGAACGGCGTTGTACCCGGCCTCCGCAATTCGTGGCAGAACGTTCCGTGTGAATTCCTGATAGGTGCCGATCCGCTCCTCCTCTGTGGCCATACCGACATGAGCCTCGTAGATGCGAGGGCTGCGAGCCTGCGGGGGCACGTGCTTCCAGACATAGGGTTCGGGTGGAGTCCAGTACTGCCCGGCCCAATCTGCGGAGTGAGGCTCATTTGTCACGCGACGGATGTAGGCAGGGATGCGGTCTCTGGCGTCCGTCGGGGTGTGCACGTGCACCTTAAGCCTGCTGCCGTGTGTGAGGTGATCGGCGTAGTGATCGTCCGGCAGGAAGATGCTCCAGACGCCGAATTCGTCCCTGGTCAGGGGGTGTGATTGGCGGTTCCAGCCGTTGAAATCGCCGGTGAGGAACAAACCCGTTGCTCCGGGCGCCCATTCGCGGTACCACACGCCCGGTCGGCCTTCGTGGGTGCCCTTGTTCAGGCCGAAATACTCGTGCCCACGGCTCGCGGCATCCAGAGAGCCGAACGCGGATACAAGCCGGTCCAGACCGGCCCGGTAGCGCGCGTATCTCTGTCGCAGGGCCTCGGCGTAGGGCCTGAGCCATGGATCCCATTTGATCAGTCCGGTCCCGTCCTGTTCTGTTGTCGGCAAAGAGATCGCCATTCCGAAATCACCCCCAGGCAACCACCGCCCCGTCTTTGCTCCTGACTCAATAGGATACGTGCTGACCCGATCACTCGAAAGTGATCAGCTCAGCGCCGCCGAGCAACCCGTAAGGAGTGAACACATACCTGTCGGTCCAGTTGGCCTCGTCGGCGAACGCCTCCGGCCCGATCCACCAGTTGTTGCCCTTTTCGAGATACTGCCTGTTGTGCAGCGGCCCGAAGGTGTTCCGAAGACTGCCGTACACAATGATCTCGAGATCGTTGTTCTCGCTACCGAGGAACTCGGTGATATCCAGCTCCCATGGTTGCCAGCCGAGCAGACCGGCCGTCTGGTTGTTGACGCGAACCTCGAAGAGCGTGCCGGCGGGCTGGTTGAGTCGCAACACCGTCCGTTGCCCAAGCCGGCGGGCACATCGGATCGACCGGCGGTAAACCATGTTGCCAGAATAGAAATGGTAACCCTGCGGGCCCCAGTCGCCGATCGTCAGCCTGTCGGGCTCGGGTACGATGACGTAGCTGTTCTCGCCAACCTGCCGGGTGGCAAAATCACCGACGATAAAGATGTCCTCAATCTCGACGCCTGGTCTGTAAACGGCGGTCAGCAGCAGGTCGTTTGCCCCCTTATGAATCTGCGAGCCGACGGGTATCTTGCGGAACTTCTTGTCCCACTGCCACTGTGAACGGTCCGCCGGGATCTCGTGGCCGTTGAGCCGGATGTGGAAGTCCTCGGCCAGCTCAACCACAAGGGAGGCGTTCGGCTGATCGATTTCAGACTTGAACGCGAACCGCATTTCGACCTTCGCCGTCTTGCCCGGAACGATTCCCTTCTGTCTCAGGACCCACGGCTGAATGCCCCGGTACTCCTGGAGCCCGGCGGCGTCGAAAGCCGCACGGCGGACCTTCCAAACCGGCGAGGGCTCGCTGAGTGGCCCGTCATTAATGGCCCAACGGCAAGTGTCCAGCACAAGCGTGTTGGGATGGGTGCGTGCAAAAGACCAGTCCCCTTGCAGGATTTCGCGGGCAGTCTCCCGGTGATCGGCCATGCGGCCGACGAGGGACTGTTGGGGGTCCACCATGATTGCCAGGCTGCCGACCGGCTCGAATCGATGGGTGAGAATCAACCGGCCTTCGCTGACGTGCGCGGGGATCGGCCGCATGTCACCCGAGACCATGTCGCAACACAGGGCAGAGCCGCCGGCATTCACCGTGATCCTCGTCTCATATGCCGTCTGGCGAGACGTGTTGCAGATGAAGTAGATGTTCTTGTCACCTGACCGCCGATGATGGCAGAGGATCGACTCGATTTCACGACCGTCCGTGCCGGTGACGCTGATTTCCCGAAGCCCCATCTCCTCAAGAACCTCGGCCACAGCCTGGGTTTCGTTCGGCACCCGGCGGGCATTCGGGTGACCGTGCAGCGGGGCCCAGCGATCGCCCCGCGGCTCGCCGTCGATCGCTGTCGGCAACTGTCCGACGAAAACCACGCGACCCCCGGCGGCAAGCAACTCCTCCAAAAGAGTGACGGTTTCGGAAGTCCAGGTCAACGAGGGCGGCACGAGGACGACTTCGTAGACGCCGTGCGATGCGACTCGCAGGTTACGTCCTTCGACGCGTCCATGTCGGGCGAGAATCATTTCATCGCCGTAGTCATAATCCAGATGCCGGCCCAGCAGTCCGCTCTGCAACGAAATCAACTCCTGGTGGTAGAAATCGACCTCGGGGCAATCGTCGAATCGCGATACGAAGGCCCATGCGCTGGCGATCGGATGGAGCACCAGTATCTTAGTCTGAAACTCGCCTTGGCGCGTGACCCAGCCCGCGCGAGTGAAGTAGTCGTTGATGAGGCTCATGCGGTCCCAGTAGGGTTGGTGATAGCTGAAGGTCGGCGGGTAGTCGCGCTTGCGGTCGCCGGTGAAGCTGTACAGAGTCAGATGCGGGCAGAAGTAGTTGACGCCCAGTGCCAGATGGAAGTCGCCAATCCACTTGGCGTCCTCGAAACTGAAATCCTGGCCTGAAACGCCGAAGATCTCGCAAAGCACCTGGTCCCGTCCGAACTGGTGAGCAACGCTGGCCACTTGCTTGAGCGTGAGCGGATCCTCGATATTGCGGCGAAGGTGATCGATCCCCGGCACCTGCTCGTACTCGTAGTGGGGCATGGCCGCCCCGATGTGCATGACCTGCGATCGCAGTGAGTCCTCCCACAACCAATGCCCGGTGAGCTTCAGGCCAAGCCGGTCGCAGAATTCACCATAGGGTTTGGCAAAGGACTCCACAAACCTCTCGGTAAGGAAACGATGATAGTCGTGCCGGACTTTCTGAAACCCCGGGCGGCGAAAAGCCAAGGCATCGAGCTGATCCAGAAGGTCGTAACCGAATCGTCTCTTGAAAAGATCGGCCATTCCCGCGGTCCAGGGCATGGCCGTCAGGTCAGCCCCGACCCACGGATAGAAGTTGGGCTCGTCGGTGAAGATGCCCGGAACGGTTCGGCCGAAATCATTTCGGAACCGTTTATGGTAGCCGTCGATGGTAATATCGAGGAAGTGCTTTACGGCCTGCGGGTTCAGGATGTCAAGGTAAGTCTCTCCGTTGAACCAATTGTCATTGGCGAATGGTCGGGCATAGTAGCACCAGATCATCTCGCCGTTGGTGGGTACATCGCCGGTTTTGAGTCGGCGGGAGGAGCAGACCGTCCCCCGTTCATCCTTGTCGATGGCAAATACGGCGAGAGTGTCGGGCGCCGCCAAGGCTTTGTCCAACTCGCCTTTCTGGATGGCCGTGGCCGCCAGTCCGACGCCGCGCGTCTCAGGAAACCTGCGATTGAGCCAGCCGCCCGCGAAGCCGCTCGCCCACTTGTCCTCATCATACAACCATGCCAGCATGCCGATTCGGCGGGCCTCATCGATGCAAGCACCGATCTTGGCGAACCATTCGTCGGACAGGTACTCGGTTTCCAGGCCGACACGCGAGTGCATGAAGAATCCGCCGAAGCCGGCGGCCTTGAATTGTTGAATCTGCCATCGCAACTCATCTTCGATCAAATCGTCGTTCCAGGACCAGAATGGAGCAGGACGATAATCAATCGACGGCGAACGGAATCCCATAAGGTCGCACTCCCTGGTGACGGGCGTACACGAAACGGACAATGACGCGGCAAGAACAAGCGGAAGCCACAGCTTCATACGTCGCACCTCTTTGCCTTGTTTTCGGGTACCGCACAACCGCGGAGTTGTACCGCGCAGACGAGTCATTGACCAGTTGCCCAGCTCGCGGAGCTCAGCAGACGTCAAACGTGAGGCTCAAGGATTCCCGAGATCCGAACCTGCCGAAGTCAATCACAAGAGCCGGAAGCTCATGGCCGATCGCTGACCGCCGCTCACACATTATCCGTCCGCGCCTTGCGGCCGAGATAGCCGCCGTGGTGACGCAAGCCGTAGTCGTGCCTGGTGATACCCTTGAGTTCCATGAGCGTCAGGGCCAAGGCATCGGTGATGGCCAGCATGACGGCGATGCTGGCCGAGGGGGTCAGTCCGAGCGGACAGGCCTCCTTGATGATGCCCATGTCCAGAATGACGTCGCTCAAATCGCGCAGTCGCGAGTCCGGGTGCGAGGTGATGCCGATGATCGTCGCCAGGCCGAGATGACGGCCGAGTTCGAGCATCTCAATGATTTCGTTCGTTTTGCCGCTGGTGGAAAGGGCAACGATGCAATCATCCTGGCCGACCAGCCCCAGGTCGCCGTGGGCCGCCTCGCCGGGATGAAGGAAAGCGGCGGGCGTACCCGTCGAGCAGAGCGTGGCCGCGAATTTGTGTGCGATGTGCCCGGCCTTGCCCATGCCGGTGGTCAGCACCTTACCCTTGCAGTCACGGAGGACAAGCACGGCCTTTTCAAACTCCGGCGTAACCCGCACGGCCAGGATGGCCTCGGCCTCCCGCTTCATGATCTCGGTGATACGTTGTTGGATGTCCATGGACAACTGTCAGCTTTCAGCCTGGCGCCGCTGGAACCTGCTCCCACGCCGCAGAGCCGGCCAGTCTATCCGGCCGGTTGGACCGCAGTGCAATCGGGCCCCAGGAACAGACCCCGGGCCCAGCAAGAATGCGACGACAGTCTACCGATCATTTCGCCGGCCGCCAAATCTCTAGGCCGTGCCGGTCCATCAGCTCGCCGTTGCCCAGGATCTCGGCGGCCGGGCCGTCGGCTACAATTCGTCCCTCGTCAATCAGCGCCACGCGCGAGCACACCGTGCCAACCAGCGCCAGATCGTGCGACGCGATGAGCATCGTCGCATGGAGGCTTTTCAACACTTCGATAAGCCGCCTTCGCGAACGGGGGTCGAGATTGCTCGAGGGCTCATCCATCAGCAGCAGAGCCGGGCGCATCACCAGGACCGACGCGATTGCCGCATTACGTTTCTGACCCATCGACAGATGGTGTGGCGGACGGTCGAGAAGCTCGGACAGCCCCATCTGCGCCGCGACCTCTTCGACGCGTCGGCCGACCTCGTGGGCGTCGAGTCCCAGATTGACCGGACCGAACGCCAAGTCGTCGGCCAACGTGGGCATGAAGAGCTGATCGTCGGGACTCTGGAAGACCAGTCCGACGTGCCTCCGCGTCTCGCGAAGCCGGGAGCCGGTCAACTCGGAACCCTCGCAGTGAATACAGCCTTGGCCGGTGTAAAGCCCGCTGATGCACATGAGCAGCGTGCTTTTGCCCGATCCGTTCTGGCCCACCAGCCCGACCTTCTCGCCGGCGCTGACGGCCAGGTCAACCCCGCGCAGTGCCTGTGTACCGTCGGGGTAGGCGTAGGTCAATCCGGCGATTTGCAGTAGCGGTTCAACCACGCAGCCATTCTCCCAGGTGCCCGCCCCATCGCAACAGGAACAGATAAATGGCCGTTCCCGTAAGAAAGAGCGTATCGTGCGGTTTCCACCGGAGCCCCCGGAGCAGACGAATTGCTCCGTCGTAGCCACGGGCGATCATCGCCAGATGCGTTCGCTCGGCCTGCTCCAGTGTGCGGATGAACAGGATGCCGACCAGCCCCGCAGCGCTTTGCCATCGCCATTTCATCGGTCCGAGCCCGGCGTCGCGCGCGGCCCGGGCCTGTCGCAGGTGCATGGCTTGGTCGACCAGCAGGAACAGGTACCGATATAAGAAACGCAATTGTGTCACCAGCACCTTCGGCACCCCGAGGCCTTCGAGGCCCTTCAGCAATTCGGGGAAGCGCGTGGTGCTGGCCAGAGCAATCAGAGAAAACATCCCGAGCACAAAGCGAATCAGGACGGTTGCGGCTGTCAGCCACCCGCCGGTAATAGTTCCTGGCCCGAAGGGTGAAGGTACTTGTGTTCTGTCGAAAACCGGTGAAAAGGCTACCAGGCAGACGATGAACGGCGACACCATCAGAGTGTGCTTAACGACGAACCATAGTGGCGTGCCGCTCCACCACAGCAGCACGACCGGCAGGATCAGATACCCCGGCGAGGGCAACTGGTAGCGGCTAAGAGATATGAGCGCCGCGCTGTACGCCACGACCGCCAGGATCTTCGCACGTGGATCGAGCCGATGGATCGGCGAGTCACCGTAGGCGAAATGATCGATATAGTGATGGTGCATGGATCAGCATCTCGTGTCCCCCTTGGTAAGGGAGTCAGGGGGCGTTCCGAGGGTCAGCCCACCCGCTGTTCACCCCCCCCCCCTTTGTCCCCCCTTGTTAAGGGGGGAAAGAAGACCGCCGTGCCACGGTTCAAGTCGGTGGGTTCGCACTCGCGGCCGGCTTCTTGCGATTCCGATGCAATGATACGCCGATCACCCAGACGATCAACAACGTCACAACGGTGCCGACCACGCCGCTGACGCTGGTCCACGCGGCTGATTGGGCATCCCTGAGTGTGTAGTCCGGCAGCGGAGCGGTCCGAGCCTGCCATTCGCTGACCTTGACCATGAGCGGGTCGGCATCGTGTTTGACCAGCGCGGCATCGCCGGCCTCCTCGTGGGCGGTCACTGATTCCAGCGCATCGGCCCACCCGCTCGCCAAATGCGACACGACCGCCCCGAGCAACAGGGCCACGACCGCGATGGAGGCAACCACCGCCCGGTTGCTCAGCCCTGCCCCGGCCGAGACAAGCCTTTCTGCCACCTTACCCAGCGACTGTGGCCGCACCTTGGCCAGATAACCGACGACCAGGAAAGTGATGATCGCCTCGCCGAGAGCCACGAGCAGATGCAATCCAACCATGACGGAGAGGAACTTACTGAACGGCACCGCTGCGACGCCGCTCAGGGCGGCCTGCACCGGCACCATGGCCGCCCCTGAGACCATCCCGATCAACGTGCTGATGAAAACCGCGGAGTACAGGCGTCTAGCCCCAAAACAAGCGAACTCCGGTGGCAGTTTTGCGCGATCGGCGGCCGATC
>DAOOIV010000073.1:6583-28141 GCA_035384605.1 Phycisphaerae bacterium | reverse complement strand
ATGGCACCCGGCGTTCTGCGATCCAGAAACATGCGCGCAAGCCGCACAGATATCTGGCCATAGGGTTCTGAAGGGCAGGTCCGGCGATGGCAACAGCATCCACGGGCGAGCCGGTGTTACGCAAGCTTGAAGAGCTGCGGGCTCGTTATGAGGCGATCGGGGAGGAGATGAATCGGCCGGAGGTCGCCGGCGACGTGCAGCGGATCGTCGCGCTCAACAAGGAGCACGGCAAGCTGCGGAGGATGATGGAGCCGTATGAGGCGTACCGCAAGGCTGTGGCCCTCGTTGCCGAAAGCCAGGCGATTCTGGATGACCCGGCTGCCGATCCCGATCTGAAAGCGCTGGCCCGGGAGGAATTGGGGCTCGCCGCGTCGCAGGCCGCCGCGCTGATGGAGGAGATGAAGGCGGCATTGGTGACCGGCGAGGATGCGGCCGTCAGTTCGGTGATTCTGGAGATCCGGGCGGGCACCGGTGGCGAGGAGGCGGCCTTGTTTGCCGGGAACTTGCGGGACATGTATCAGCGTTATTGCGATCGGCATGGTTTCAGCGTGGAGGTCATGGATGCGTCGCCCTCGGATCTGGGCGGCTTTAAGGAAATCATCCTCAACGTCAAGGGTGAAGGCGTCTACCGGCATCTGGGTTATGAGGGCGGGGGGCACCGGGTCCAGCGGGTACCGATAACGGAGGCCCAAGGGCGAATCCACACCTCTGCCGCAACCGTCGCCGTCTTGCCAGAACCGGAGGATATCGAGATCGCGATCGATTGGGAGAAGGATGTGGTCGAGCATGTCAGCCGAGCAGGTGGACCCGGTGGCCAGAACGTCAACAAGGTCTCGTCGGCCATCCGTCTCGAGCACCTGCCGACCGGCATCACGGTTTCGATGCGCGATGAAAAAAGCCAGCATAAGAACCGAGCCAAGGCCCGGCGGGTGCTCATGTCGCGTCTGTACGACCACATGATGCAGAGCCAACGCTCACAGCGTGACGCCAATTGGCGGACCATGATCGGCTCGGGCGATCGCAGTGAACGCATCCGCACCTACAACTTCCCGCAGAACCGTTGCACCGACCATCGGATCAACCTGGACTTGTACTACCTGGACCGGATCATGGATGGCGAGCTGGAAGAGCTGATTGCAGCCCTCCAGAAACACGACCTGGAGCAGCGACTCAGGAACCTGTGATTGCTCTGGCGGCGCGCATTTCATGCCGGCAGCATGGCATCGGAACCGTTGACCGTCTTGGGATGAGAGGTGCTTGATGGACATTCTTCCGGCCATTGACCTTATCGGCGGCAAATGTGTTCGCCTGCTGCAAGGCGACTACGCTCAACAGATCGACTACTCCGGCGACCCGGTGGGGGTGGCCAGAGAGTTCGAACGGGCGGGAGCCAGATGGCTTCATGTTGTCGATCTGGACGGAGCCAAGGTGGGTCGGCCGTGCAACCTGCCGACGATCAGGCGGATTCTTGCGGAAACCTCGTTGCGGGTGGAGGTCGGCGGCGGCCTGCGCGAGGCCGAGACGATCGAGGAACTGATCGACGCCGGCGTCCAGAGGTGCATCGTCGGGACCAAGGCGCTTGAGGACTGGGAGTGGTTCAAGCAAGTGGCTCAGCGGCCCAAGTGTGCCAACCATGTAGCTTTGGGACTGGACGCCAAACAGGGCCGGTTGGCTGTTCGAGGCTGGCTTGAACAAACAGCGTTGACGGCGGTCCAGGTGGCCCAGCAGGCGGCGGGGCTTGGCGTTTCGGCCATCATCTACACGGACATCAGCCGGGATGGCATGCTCAGCGGTCCTAACATCGAGGCGACGCTCGCGGTTGCGAAGGCGTCGCCGATTCCGGTCATAGCCTCCGGTGGGGTGACGACCATTGATGACGTCAGGGTTCTCTGCCGGTTGCCGCTGGGCGGGATTATCATTGGGCGGGCGATTTACGAGAGACGGCTTGATCTGGCGGAAGCGGTCCGGATCGCGACAAGCGGAGAAGAATCATGAGACTCACAAACCGAAATGTCGGGCGTCAGGTACTGCCGGAGGTGGTTTTCCTGCTCGCCACGGGCGGTGTCGTGTTCGGCGGACAGCCGAAGGTGAGTCCCGCGCAGAATGAACCCGATTGGAACCGGATTCTCAGACAGTTCGGCCTGGACATGGACAAGGACTTGCGTAATCCGTTGCTGGACGGCGTGACGCCGAGCAGTTTGTTCCGCAAGGCCGACTCCAGCAAACCTGTGGTTTTCACGCCAATTGCCGCGTGGGGACTCGAAACGCCCACCCATGCCGGGTGGTACGTGGCCGGGCCTGCGGTAACGCAGGTGCCGCCGAATGTGGAGAGGATCCGCAAGGAAGCCTGGGCCTACGCGTACAAGCAGCCCGCCGCGGAGATCGAGAAGAGCAGCTACACGCCGCCTCCTTTGAAGAGCGGCTCGGTCGAGTTTGACCCTGGCGACCAGCCGTTTGGCCTGTGGGTCAGCAATGAAGGTTTCCCTGGTGAGGCGGTGTACAGCCAGCCGGCCCTGGTCTTCAAGACAAACCCCCGCCTGAGGAATCAGCCCTACAAGGCGATGATCTATCCTTGCTGTGACGTGAAAGAGGGCAGGTTGATTCCTGACAGCTACCTGATCGGCTGGGAATACTCCACGAACGATGATTTTCAGGATGTTGTGACGCGGATCGACAACGTTGTGCTGCTGCCGGCGGTGCCGTTGCTCAAAGACGTTCTGGTGGAAGACGCCAAGGTCCGCAAGCTGGCGGGAAACTTCAAGTTCGTTGAAGGGCCGGCGTGGAATCTCAAGGACGAAGCCCTGTACTTCAGTGACATTCCGGTCGCGCATATCGTTCGCTATGCAGACGGCAAGGCCGAGGTGGCAAACGCCGCCAGCGGCCAGTCCAACGGACTGATGTTCGACAAGGGGGGCTTCTTGATCGCCTGTGAGCATGCCGGAAGGCGCGTCTCAAGAGCTGTGGCCGGCCGGGCGGGCGAGGAGATCGTGAGCCGCTATGACGGCAAGCGTCTGAACAGCCCGAACGACTTGTGGATCGATGCCGAAGGCGGCATCTACTTCACCGACCCACGGTACGGCCCGCGCGACGATCTGGAGCAGGACAAAGAGGCTGTCTACTACGTGTCGGCTGACAAGAAGATCACGCGCATCATCGATGATCTCGTTCGTCCCAACGGCATTGCACTCTCGCCCAACGGCCGGTTCCTGTATGTCCTCGACAATGGGGCCGACAAGCTCTACCGGTATGAAGTCAGGGGTCCGGGCAGGATCGGGAAAGGCGAGCGCATAGCCTACGTGACCCAACCGGACGGCATGACCGTGGACAGGGAGGGGCGGCTCTACGTGGCCGGTCGTGGCGGTGTCTGGGTGCTGGATGCCGGCGGCAAATGGCTGGGGCTGATCGAGACTCCGGAGCAACCGGCGAACTGCACGTTCGGCGGTCAGGGCTGGCACACACTTTTTATCACGGCTCGAACATCGCTTTACGCCATCGACATGCAGACGCGAGGATGGCACGTGCATCTGGACGGCGTGTCACGCAAGTAGGGGTGCCCGAACAGAGCTGCCGTGGTCTTTTGTCGCATCATTCATTTTGCGAGGCGGTCATCCTGTCCTGATCAGTATTGTCTGTGGCCGTCGTGGATCGCTTGCCGGGTTTCATTCCGGCCAAAGCCACTCGATGGGTCGGAACTATCAGTCCTGCCCTGACTCTCCGGTTTCCAGGGCAAAGGCAGGTGAGATGAGAATGATTTTGGACGATTGCGGCGATCCGAGCGTCAGGGGCAGACCTTCAAGCATCAAGTCCCTGCCGTGAGCCACGCGGGGAGGACTTGATTCGTCCGCGCAACAGAGACGATATGACATGTCGGCTTTCAGACCCTTCAATCGAACGACCACACGATCCTGGTCCGATTTTGCCCGGAAAACAAACAGGATCCCGCTGTCGGTCCGGGGCGTGTGATACTGGATGCCGTCCCAGCCATTCTCGCTTGCCCGTGGCAGGACATGGTATATGTTCCCGTCCCTGATCTGTGGGCGGATGTGTCGCTTATATAGCTCGAATTCCCGTTTTCCGGCTTCGCGCTGCTGGCGAGACCACTTGGATGTGTCCAGCATCAGCGTGCACCAACCCATCATCCCGCTTCGCAGCATGTACCGGAACGTGTCCAGCGTCGGTCCTGAGTGATCGGCCACGTAAGCCTCAATCACCCTTGGCGGCAGAGGGTAACTGGCGTCGTAGAAAGCCTGTCGCAGCGACAGGGGATCATAGGAATCCGTGGCGCAGGTATAGTGGCATCGTTGCAGCACGCCGAAGTCCACCATTCGGCCGCCGCTGACGCAATTCTCGAAGAGCACATTCGGGAACTCGTCCCGAAGTGAGTCATAGACTCCGTAATAGCCAAGTGTGGCCCGATGGCTGATATCGCCCGAAGATGCGGTGTGGCCGTGCGCGTCGCGGGCGCAGTCCCATACGACCATCTTCTGATCGTGCTCGAGCATGTCGAGATCGTATTCCCGGATGATCCTGCGCAGTTCGGCACGGCACCATTCCTGGGCCTCACGGGAAGCCAGGCAGACCGGCTCGCCTCGCCATCTGCTGCTTCGCCAGTCTTCGGCCAAGTCGAAACGGAACCACTCTCGCATGGCCGGTTCGAATACCGAAAGGGCCTGCCGATCCTTCGCAGTGTGTCCTCCCTGGGTCCACGCCACCCACAAACCGAACTTGAGTCCCTTCTGGTGGGCTTGATCGGCGATCGGCTTGAGGCCGTTGGGAAACTTTGCCGGATCTTCGTGCCACCATCCGATCTGCTTGTACCATCCCGCGTCGACATGAAACATCTCGATTCCGAGGTCCGCGCATTCATCGATCATCTTGATGGCGAGTTGTTCGTCGATTCCTGTTCCGCTACCCCACGTATTGCACGTCAGCAAGGGGCAGCGAGGCTCATTGGTCTGTGGAAGAAGCCACCGTTCGACCCATCGGTGAAGACGGTTGCAACCCTTGTCCACGTCGCCCTCATAGCAGCCGATGAATGCCGTGGGGAAGACGTAGGTCTCACCGGGCTGCAACACGGCGAGGAACGGATCGCCTGTCTGGTCGATTCCCAGACTCAGTTGCAGCGATGGTGACTCGCCGGCCGTGAGGATCGCCATTTGAGACACGCAGCCGCTCGATTCGATACCCGTGTATAGACCATGCGGAACAGAGGGGTCATGTATGCATTGCCATGGGATCGGTTCGGTTTCCGCCTTCGAGTAGGGGGTCGATACGCCCTGGTAGGCAAAACCGTCGAGTATCTTCTCAACGTGGATTCCCTTTGGGCCTGGTTTACCCGCCCCTTTCTCGACCCACCAATGGGTGAGCTCAGTCAAGCGCACAGGGTGCAGCGTCAATGCGAGGCTGGGGGCCCACGGAATAAGCATGGGAGATTTCCCGTTGTTGGTGACTGCCAAAGTATGCTCGATTGGTCCCGGACCGGCGCGGGCTTTCCACGTGGAGCGCACTCTCAGAGTTGAGTCACGACCCCTCAGAGATATACGAACCTGGATGCCTTGTTCATCGGACTGCGATTCGACACCGTCGAGCTGCCATGCGATTGCGCGAGGGGTATTGTCAGCGATATCATTGTCGATCAGTCGGAGTTCCGAAGGCGCGCTGATCCAGCTCGTTCCCTGCCCGCTCGACAGATGATCGATAAAGACGCGGTTATCTGTCGTGCGTATTCGAAGAAGCGTATCCTCGGTGCGAACGCCGTACTCGTCGGCTCGGAGATTGTCTGGAAGGGGCAGAAACACCGCTGCAAGCACCGCTACGGTGGCAGAACGTTGAAAAAGATGTCGAAGGCGCCTCATCTTATCCTTTCCTTGCGCAAACAGGCACGGATTTCCGGTTTCGGCTGAGGCGCTATCTCCCCACGGCAACTCATGCAGCCGTAAGAACACCGCCCACATGGTTCTTCTAGCAGAGGCGTCCGACCCAAGCAAGCTACTTATTGTCCGGTTCGTGTTCCGTTGGGTTGGTCAGGCTTTGTTTGTTATGTCTGGTTCCGATACGTCTCTTGCGCCGCGTTGGGCTGCGCGGTGACGGGGTCTATCCGGGCAGGGCATTCTGGAGGTTTTTCAGGAGGGGCATGGCGGTGCTTGCCTGCTCGGTCCAGGCGCCGGCCAGCAGTTTACCCTTCGGTTCCAGAACGGTCAGATGCAGGCTCTGAGATGAGTCTGCCGGCCGGCTTGCGGCCTTGCATCGGTCATAAGCTGCCTTGGCGGCGTCAGGCGTCGGATACTCGGCCAGCCAGATCAAGTGGGGATCGGCGTCGTCGATCGGGGGAACGGCGGCGATCGTGATCGTAGCATCGCCTGACAGACCCAGCGATTGATTGCTGATTGTCGTAGCCACTTGCCGGATGAGCGGGTGGGCGGCCTTGGACAGGATCGTCAAGTCGCGGACCAGCCACAGCTTGGTTGAAGCTTGTTGCGACGGAGGGATGACCTGCATGAGCATCGGCGGGTCCGCCGCGGGCAGGGAAAAGAGAATGTGGTCCATCAGGCGGCGGGAGCTGCGGCGTATGTCCTCGTCATCCACTCGGCCGGCGACATCCACGAGAACACAAACCTTTCCTTGTTGGGCAACCAGCCGCATTGCGGCGCTTCCAATGTGGACGGCCCGGACGCTGCGATCCGCAGCGAGCCATTCGGCCGGTTCAGGAACCAGGACGCTTACCAGGCCGAAGGCGTCGGCGGGCGAGGCCGTCTCGATGAACAGGACCTCGGCCGATGTGATCTGCTGGTTGTAGCGGCATGAGGCGAGCGATCTGACGTCGAAAGCCTTCACCGCCGTGAGAACCTCCGGGTCCTTGACCAGGTCGGCGAGTTTGCCGGCGGGGGCGGTGGACACCGCACGTGTTTTGACCCATCCGGCCACATCGCCGGTGCGGGGCAGGGCCCGGGGGTGTTTCGGGTCGTCGTCCTTGTCGGCACCGGCTTGGGTGCCGTCATCGATGCCGGTGGTGATCTGATCCGTATTCGTGCGCCGGTCGGGGGGCTTGGGCTCGTCATTGCCGCAGCCGGCATGCATCAGAGCCAAGGCCGTCGTCAGAACGACGAATGTGACAACCCCAATCCATGTTCGTGTGGCCGACATGTCGTGCCTCCATCAATCGGAAAAGGATTGTATCGCCCTGGTGCGCATGCGTCGAGATCGCCGGCTGGGCGGCGGGCTTTGGCGGGAATGGTATAATATGTGTGAGGCAGGGATGCCGCGTGAGGCGATAGACGTGGGCAGCAACCTCAAGAGCATTCTTGAAGAGCACACCATGCCGGCGGCGCCGGGGTTGTTTCGCGACGAGGGTGACGGCGTTGTGACGTGCCTTGCCTGCGGTCACCGCTGCCGGATTGCGGACGGCAAGAGCGGAGTCTGTCGGGTCCGATTCAATCGGGCCGGCCAGCTCCGGGTACCGGCCGGCTACGTGGCGGGTCTGGCGGTCGATCCGATTGAGAAGAAGCCTTTCTTTCACGTCTTTCCGGGCCGCGATGCCGTTTCGTTCGGGATGCTCGGCTGCAACTTCCACTGTGACTTCTGCCAGAACTGGTTTTCCAGTCAAACCTTGCGGGACGAGGCGGCCGGCGCCCAGCCGTCGGTCGTCCGCGCGGAGCAGATTGTCGAGGTTGCACTCGAACGCAAGACCCCCGTCATTGTGAGCACCTACAATGAGCCGTTGATCACCGCCGACTGGGCGGTCGAGGTTTTTAAGCTTGCCCGACCGCACGGCATCGTCTGCGGGTTCGTCTCCAACGGACACGCCACGCCGGAGGCGATCGAGTTCCTGCGGCCGTACATGAAGCTCTTCAAGGTTGACCTCAAGTGCTTCAAAGAAGAGAGCTACCGTCGGCTCGGCGGTCAATTGAAGAACGTCCTGGACACGATCACCCGTCTGAAGCAGGCCGACTTCTGGGTTGAGGTGGTCACGCTTGTTGTGCCGGGCTTCAACGATGGTGATGACGAGCTGGGAAGCATCGCCCGATTTGTGGCCGGCGTTTCCACGGACATCCCCTGGCACGTCACGGCGTTTCACCCGGATTACAGGATGGGTGATCCGCCGAGGACGCCGGTCAAAACATTGGCCAAGGCTTTTGACATTGGCAAGGCCGCAGGCCTGAAGTTCGTATACACAGGGAATCTGCCCGGGGCGCTGGGTGACCGGGAGAACACCTATTGCCCGGACTGCAGGACGCTGCTGATCCGTCGCCAGGGCTTCACGATTCGGGAGAACAACATGCGTGGAGGACGATGCGGCAAGTGCGGCGCGGTCATTCCGGGTGTATGGGAGGACGTCGCGCCGACGTCGAGTTCCTCGTATCCGACGACCGTGTCACTGTAGAATACCTGCATGAGGCCAATCTCCGCGGGAGTTCCAGAGAGGTCAGTTTCGATCGCGGTGGCCATTGACGGCGACGCTCCATCTCTTCGGGGTCATGCGGAGGCGTTGTCGGCACAAATGTCGTTGCCGCTTGCCGTCCGTTCCGAATGGCACCAACACGTCCTGCTTCTTGTCGTCACCGATCGTGGTCTTGAATTGCGGGAGTCCGGCCTGCGCCGCTCGCGGCCGGTTCGCGTCGATTTTGTGGGTGGCAGGTTGGAGCGGCGCCGAAGGAACGTGGTCGGGTCGGAACGGATGCTTGCCAAGGCCATTGGCTTTGGGGGCAGACGACTCGTCGTGGTGGACGCAACGGCAGGCCTCGGACGGGATGCATTTCTCATGGCTTGCATGGGGTGCACGGTGACGATGTTCGAGCGCTGTCCTGTGATGGCCGCCCTGCTCATGGACGGCGTGAGGCGGGCGAGCGGCGATCCCGAAACGAGCGAGATCATTAACAATCGGACGCAGGTGATCCCGGCGGACGCGAGGCTCCTGCTCCCGCAGCTCAGCGAGTCCTTGCAGCCTGACGTCGTCTATCTCGATCCGATGTTCCCGGCAAGGGGCAAGTCGGCTCTGGCCAAGAAGGAGATGCGCATCTGCCGGCTGGTCGCGGGTGATGACGAGGATGCGGGTGCGTTGTTGGAGGTGGCATTGGCCGCCGCCCGAAAACGCGTGGTGGTCAAACGGCCGCTGCGAGCTCCCGCGTTGGGTGGATCACCTCACATTGTCTTCAAGGGCACGACCGTTCGGTACGATGTCTACCTGATAAAGCCGGGCTGAGCCCTCAGAAACGACCTGTTCAGGGCTTCTTGTCCGGTGGCGGCTGCGGCGGCCGACTCGGGCGGGGACCCAGCGGTCGCATCGGGTCGGGTGGTCCGGGCGAAATGGGCGCGGCGACAATGGCGTCTCCTGAAGCAGAGCAACGTCCGGCAGCGGTGCGTTCGGTTCGGACGTTGAGCAAGGCGTTGGCACCCCGCTCAACAGCCAGGGCTTTCAATGCCGTCAGTGCTTCATCGGGTGTGCGGAAACCTTCCACGAAGACCGCCTCGACCTGCCGGACGATCCGGAAACCGGCCAGACGATTGCCGGTAGACGTGGCGACGACTCCGACTGCTGCTTCTCGCCGTTTGCGGTCCAGCTCAGCGTAGTCGACGTTGTACTTCTGGAGGCTGGGGTGAATCTGTGGCGGGCGGGCACGCCGGATGGCGCGGCGGATCCCTCGCCAGATGCGACCAAGGATCAGAAGACCGATCAAAACACCCAGGGCGTAGTATAGATACTGTCGGTATTCGGTCAGAACACGGCCGACCAGATTCATCCAATCTTCGCTGCTGGGTGTTTGGCTGATGGTCAGCAGTTCCAGTGATTGTTTCATACGCGGCTCAACCTGAAGGGCGTGCCAGTTGGCTGCCTCGATAAGTGGTTCCTCGCCAGGTGGTCGTTGTCCGGCCGTTCAGCTTGAGCATTGCGTTGATCAGCATTCCGGCGCAGATGACCGCTCCGATAATGAAGGTCGGTGCCAACCAGGGGTTGGTTTGGCTGAGTCTGTAGTATCGGAAGATGACCGATTGTTGCACGACGACGACCAGGGCGCCGGCGACCGCGACCATTTGCCAGCCTGTCCCGGCCTCGGCCCACCCTCGGACCGCCAGGACGCACGCGGCGATCAGCAGGCTGAGGTAGGGGAAGATGTTCGTGGTCAGGAGCATGGCCAGCGTGATCCGCAGACGGCGGAAGGTCTCGAAGCAGCCGTAGAAGATGCGGCTCCATCCTCGCCAGATCTCACCGAATCGGGAATACATCCGAACGGTGTACAGGCCGTCGTTCTGCATAACAAACAATCGCTGGCCGCGAGCCTTGGCAAGTTTGGCCAACTGCATGTCTTCGTTGATGTGGGTGCGTACGGCCTCGTGTCCGCCGATGGTCTCGTAGCACTTGCGGCTCATGAGCATGAATGCCCCGTTGGCGTAGGCGTTCGGGAGATGGGGGCTGTTAACCTTCTTGGGATGAAACCAGAAGACCATGATGGCGCCGCAGACCGGCTGGATGATTCTTTCCCAGAGGCTGTGGGTCTCCAATCTGGGGAGCACTGAGAGAAAGTCGATCTTGTTCTCAATGGCGTGCCGGACAGCCATGGACAGCGTTTTTCGGGACGTCTGCCGGCAGTCGGCGTCGCCGAAGCAGAACCACTGCCCTGCGGCCTGGCAGGCTCCTTCGCGCATGGCATTGTTTTTGCCGAACCAGCCATCCTGAAGCTGCCGGATATGGATGACCTTAAGCCGGCCGTCGGGATATTCCGCCCTGATCGACTCCAGAATCTCGCCCGTACGATCTGAGCTACGATCATTGATGACAATGACCTCAAAAGCGGGGTAGTCCTGATCGAGCATGGAGCGGACCGCCGCCTCAATATTGGCCTGTTCGTCCTTGGCGGCGATGAGCACGCTGACGAAGGGTGGCTTGGACGGTGGCCCGTCGTAGGACGAAGGAGTAAGAGGGAGTTGTTCTCGTCGGGCTCTGGTGATGGCGACATGCCGACTTGCCCAAATGGACGCCACGGCGATGAGAAGTGCGGCCCAGATAGTCATGCCCATTGAGTGATGCCCTCACGGTTCGCCGTCGTGGCGTCAAGCTTTGGATGTCCAGTCGGCGATTATCCGCGCCGGCTGTCCGATCAGCAAGGCCGCCAAGACTGCCTGTCTTCGCGTCCGCCGGGTCGTTTCCTGTTCAAGGTTTCGGGGGAGCGGCATGAGGTTTCGTCTGCGTGTCCCTTTGGCTGCTCGTCGGCGGGTTTGCCTGCCATCCACAGCAGGGCGACGGCGGGCGTTCGTTGCTGCACCGCAGGTGCGGCGGCCGCTGGCGGCACGAAGCGGCCGTTGCGATCGGCGTTGTGTGCTGGATCGCGCCGATCTCCAATCGCGGCTGAATGAGGATCAGCGACGGAAGTCGTCGGTCGGGTCGGCAGTATCTGCCCAAGGTCTGGTTTGGCAGGCCGTATTGAGCAGGTTTCCGGCCGGTGGTTGGACTGGCATGACGGCTGTCCCATGCGTGGCAGTGTGGGCTCTGACGGACGGGCATAGAGCCTTCCGGTCGGACAGCCGTGGGGCCTGCGCCCATGTTTCCAGATCGCAGCGCGCTTGGCTTGTGCCCCGCAAAAAGGCGGCCCGCCTTAGACCCTCAGGTTCCCACCGGTACCGGCAGATCGGGTCCCTGTTGATCGTTGCCATGCTTGATTTGGCCCCGCGGTGGCGTTGTTGGCGGGGCGGTCGCCTCCTTGGCTACTGGCAGACGCCCTCGTGGCCATAATTCAAGCACAGATGGACGGGGGGTTCTGGCCTGGTCCTGGGGCGGATCGCCCGATACGGTCTGTAATCTGTTTTTAATCAAGTACTTGAATCCGATTGTGGGTTCGTGCAATTGTCCTCAGGTCTTCAGTCGCTCGTTATTTATGAGATTCGAGTTGGACCGGGCGGCGGAGGTCTGTTATACTGGCTTTCCAGACGGAGGAAGGATCAAGGGGTCCCTGGGGCAGGGTCATGGCGACATGGGCTTGGACTGCCAAAAAGGGGTGGGTGGCCGATTGGGGCTTGTCGGAAGATCAAAATCGAGCATTCGCGCTGAAACTCAAACGGATTATCGAACAGCCAATTGCCGCGACAAGTTCCAGAACAACACAAGCGGACCTCTGCCGAGGTATGACGTTGCGTCGTTACTGGTTGCGGAGGCGACCTGCGTGACGGTTTCCCCAACGGTGCCGGAGCTGGTCGTTTTGCAGACGATCTGTGCAGATAGCGGTTGTGCAAGCGGATTCGTGGGCGAAGCGTGTGGTCCCCCGCGTCAAGAGAGGCGCGCACGGGTGGCCGCGCATGGCATGCGGAAGGAGTGAGCGTATGAGAAGCCTTGGGTGGTTCGGCGTTTTTGTTCTGGCCGGATGCGTTGTCCGGTTGTGCGCGGCCGCGAGCCTGCCGCAGAACCCGGACATCCGCGTGCACATTTCGGGCAAGACAGGCAGGATCTCGTTTCTGAGATTGACCGGCGACGCACAGGTTCTGGCCGCGCCGCCGGGCCGGGCTGCCCAGGATCCGGCTATGGCTTTCCTCGATGCACACGGCAAAGCTTTTGGCATCTCGGACCCGGCCGTCCAATTGGCGGGCTACAGGGTGGATGCCGATTCCTTGGGATTCACGCACTCAACCTATCGGCAGTACCACAAGGGTGTTCGTGTTTTCGGCGGCGTGGTCAAGGTTCACGAGGATGCTGCCGGCCGAGTGTATGCGGCCAATGGCGATTTCCTTCCAGTGCCCGACGACCTGGCTGTAACGCCGGTCGTTAAGCCTGCGGATGCCGAGGCCGCCGCCATTCGCCTCGTCAACAGAGGGACGCCGAGCATCGAACATGCGGAACTGGTGGTGGTGGATCCGGCCTGGTACGGGGGCCGAGCAACGGGACCGAGGCTGGCGTACTACATCATTCTCAGGGACATTTCCGTTGTGCTGCGCGAAGGCGTGTTTGTTGATGCTCGGACCGGCGAGATTCTTGATCGCTGGAACATGATCCAGACCAGCAGGATCCGAAAGATTTACGATGCACACGGGTCCTCAGATTTGGCCGGCGCAACTCTGGCCCGGTCCGAGGGTGATCCGCCTTACTCTCTGGTGGACGTGAATCGAGGCTATGATTACGCGGGCGACGTGTACGATTACTATTACCGGGCGTTCGGTCGGGACAGCATCAACGGCACCGGCATGATCCTCAAGGTCGTGGCGAATTTCTACTATGCCGGTATTTGTCCGAATGCTTTCTGGGATGGGCAGGAGATGGTTTTCTGTCCGGGGACCATCACGGACGACATCATGGCTCACGAAATGACGCACGGGATCACGGAATACACCGCCAACCTGATCTACCAGAATCAACCCGGGCAGTTGAACGAGTCTTTTTCCGACGTTTTCGGTGAATTGGTAGACCTGTTTAACGGCGATGCCGCCTTTCCGGGGGCCCCAGGCGGCCCGCCGAACTGGCCGCCGCACCCGACAGGGCCCGGCAAGGACACGCCGAACAACCTTCGTACGCGGTGCAGCTATTACCCGAGCTATGTTGACGGTGTTCGTTGGTCGATGGGTGAGGATGCCGACGCGTTCGGCGGAGCCATTCGCGACATGTTCAATCCGACTTGTTTCGGCGATCCGGACATGGGCCAGAGTCCCTATCAGGTTTGCATGGCCGAGGACAACGGCGGCGTTCACAGCGGGAGCGGTATTCCCAATCATGCCTTTCAACTGGCGACCGATGGGGGCAGCTTCAATGGTATCACGGTGACGGGCATCGGACCGATCAAGACGGGCGCGGTCTGGTACCGGGCGCTGACCAGATACCTGACAACGATCTCTGATTTCCAGGATGCCTATCATGCATTCAACCAGGCGGCTCAGGATCTGATCGGGACCAAGCCGGCCGATCCGCGGACCGGCTTGCCTTCGGATTCCACTTTCACGGTTGCGGATGCGCAGCAGGTGGACAATGCCCTTCGGGCGGTTCAGATGGACATGCCCGGCCGGTGCGGCGATTTCTTCTCTCGCGAAGAGCCTGTCCTTTGTGGAGGCCGGGTGACACTCTATTCTGAGAGCTTCGAGAGCACGGACGGAGGCTGGTCGCGTGGAAACAGCGAGTGGCAGTGGAAATCCGGTATGCCCGGTCGGTCCGGCAAGGGATGGTACTGTCCCGATCCGTCCAACCCGAGCGGTGCCGCGAAACAGACGCTGACCAGTCCGGAGATCACGATTCCTCCGGGAGTGATGGGACTCGGAGTGGTATTTGCTCACTATTTCGATGTCGAGGAATGGTGGGACGGCGGCAACATCAGCATGAGAATCAACAGCGGTGCTTGGACGCTGGTCACGTCTTTCATTCACAACTCGTACACCAGCAGCCTGGCACGAGCCGACTATTCCTCCAACGACAATCCCATGGCCGGTCAGATCGTCTGGACCGGTTCCTCCGGCGGATGGGGCAAGTCGGCGTTCACCCTTCCCGGCAGCGTCAAGGCCGGCGACAAAGTGCAATTCCGGTTTGACTTCGGCCGCGACTCGTTCTACGGCACCAACGTGGGGTGGTATTTGGACGATTTCGAGGTATTTGCCTGTCACAGCGGGCCGAGTTTCGAATTGGACGGCCGCCCCGTCATTGACGACTCGGCGGGTGGCGACGGCGACGGTTCGGTGGAACCGGGTGAGACCGTCGACCTCACGATCACCCTGAAGAACGTCGGCGGCGACGCCACGAATGTCTCGGCGACGCTTTCATGCGACGTGGGGACGGTGACCGTCGTGGGAGCCAACGCTACTCAGAGCTATCCGGACCTGCCGACGGGTGGGGTGGGCACAAACGCCGGTCCTTTCAAGATCCAGGTTAAGGCCCAGCATCCCATGTGTGAGGCTATTCCGTTGCTGTTGTCCGTAACGGCCGCCGAGGGAGATGACGAGATCGAATTCGTCGTCCAGGTCAACGGCTTGCCCGATCCGGACGGTGATGGGATAGGCGAAGTCTGCGACAACTGCCCGACGGTGCCCAACCCGGACCAGCGGAACCGCGACAGTGATTCCCTGGGCGACGCCTGCGACAACTGTCCTGTCGTAGCGAACGAAGACCAGGCCGACGCGGACGGCGACGCCGCGGGTGATGCCTGCGACAACTGCCTGCTTGTTCCGAATCCGGATCAGACGGACTCTGATCGTGACGGTCTGGGCAACGCCTGCGACAACTGCCCGCTGACGCTGAACCCGGACCAGCATGACGACGACGGTGACGGCGTGGGCGATGCCTGCGACAATTGTCCGTTGATCGCAAACCCGAATCAGGCGGACGATGATAAGGATGGCATCGGTGACGCGTGCGACAACTGCGTCAGCGCGGTGAATCCCTTTCAGCAGGATGCCGACGGTGACGCCGTGGGTGACGCCTGCGACAACTGCGTGAAGGTGGCCAATCCGGACCAGACCAACTCGGACTCGGACAAGCTCGGGGATGCGTGCGACAACTGTCCCGAGATTCCCAACCCTGCCCAGCGGGATAAGGATGAGGACGGGATCGGCGACGTCTGCGACACCTGTACCGACACGGACGGTGATGGCACCGGCAATCCGGGGTTTGCGGCCAACACCTGTCCGCAGGACAACTGTCCGAACATTGCGAATGCGGATCAGGCCAATGCCGATGACGATCTTTGGGGTGACGCGTGCGACACGTGCACAGATTCCGACGGCGACAGGTTCGGCGACCCGGGGTTCCCGAACAACACTTGCCCCATAGACAACTGTCCGAATGACCCCAACAAGCAGGATCCGGGGCTCTGTGGCTGCGGCCTGCTCGAGAAAGACGTGGATTTCGACGGCAAGGTTGACTGCGTCGACGAATGTCCCAACGACCCATACAAGAGCGTGCCCGGCAAGTGTGGTTGCGGGGTGCTCGATCGCGACCGGGACGGCGACGGCACGCCCGACTGCCACGACACCTGCGACGTGGACCCGAAGAAGGTGCAGCCGGGCGTTTGTGGCTGTGGTGTGCCGGATGCGGACGATGACAAGGACGGCAAGCTTAACTGCCTGGACAACTGCCCGACGGTCGCGAATGCCAACCAGAAGGACAGTGACAAGGATGGCGTGGGCGACGCTTGTGACAAGTGCCCGAACATCTACGATCCCACTCAGGATGATGCCGATGACGACGGCATCGGGGATATGTGCGACAACTGTGTCGGCGTTCCTAACGCAGACCAGGCGGACTCAGACGGTGACGGCGTCGGGGATGCCTGCGACAACTGCCCGCGCGTTGCGAACGCTGACCAGTTGGACCAGGACGGAGACGGGATCGGCGACGCTTGCGATGCCTCCGTATCTTCGGCTGGAAAGAAGGATCAGATCATGCCGGCCGATAACCAGACGGCGGTTCCGACCAACGAGGAGCCGGCGCTGGATGCGCCTTCATCGGGGCGTGCCGTTCCATGCGGAGCCGGGGCCGCCCAACTGATGGCCGTGGGGCTGGTCGGGCTCTGCGTGTTGCGGCTGGTCGTGAGGCGGCGAGGCTGCTGACGGCCGCAAAGCTTGGTCCTTGGGTCGCGCTGCGCGGCGATCATGCAAGGTCCGGGAATGCGAGCCATGGCATGTCGCAGGTGCGACGATTGACATTCGTCCCGCAGGGCGGGGGGGCATAGCAGGGGACACGTGAAGGAGCGACGGTACGTCCTGAGACTCGGAGCGTCCACCCGTCCGACGTCGGCGTCGTAGGGGTATGAGAACCTTACGGCCGGATATGCGTGCGACTTGCGCGCATGCTTCTGGATCGCAGAGCGCTTGGGTTGTGGCCCGCAAAAAGGCGGTCCGCCTTAGAACCTTACGGCCGGATATGCGTGCGGCTTGCGGGCATGTTTCTGGATTGCAGAGCGCTTGGGTTGCGGTCCGCCTTAGAGAGCACTGTAGGCGTGGCCCCTTCAGGTTTTGCTGATCGGATGCTTTCTGGAATCGCACGGAGAGGGCCGGCTTGAGCCTTCCCGGTTCGGTCTGATGTACCTGCGGCTATAATAAGATCAGAGACAATCCCAAGGGGGGCGGCTCGTTTGCGGGGGCGGTTTGCCGAGGTTGCACGCGCCTGGCATCGTGGAGAGGTGAGCTTGCCTGCGGCGGCATGGCTAAGCGTGGGGAAGAGATGCGGACCTTCACTATCCTTTGGATCGCGGCCGGGCTTTGCCTGCTGAGCTCGGGTGGCTTGCAGGCCCAGCCGCAGTCGTTGCCGGATGACGGGGCACTCAGGGGCAGAGCCGAAAAAGCACGGCTCTTGGCCACTCAGGCACTCGAGGCCAAGAAGGCCGCTTGGGCTTCCGCGCAAAGGCACGGATGGTCGCCCCGGACACAGCACGGCCAGGTTGTCAGCGAGCTCATGGGCATTCGTGACGGCAGAGTGTACATCTGCCAAACGGCTAACAGCGATGCCGGCATTACGGCAGCGGCGGATCTGGTCCGAAATACTCCCCCGTACGACATCAACGGCTTCGGCGTTGTCGTCGGGGTTTGGGACGGTGGCGCGGTTCGTGCCACCCATCGGGAGCTGACCGGTCGGGTGTCGATTCGGGACAGCGGCTCTTCCTTCGACCATGCCACGCATGTGGCGGGAACCATTGGTGCGACGGGGGTTGATCCCAGCGCCATCGGCATGGCCCCGAGCGCGGGCATCGATTCCTATGACTGGACCAGTGATCTGGGGGAGATGACCGCGCGCGCCATGGCGGTGCCGGGACAGCCGGATGCGATCCAGATCTCGAACCACTCATACGTCCACGCAGCCGGCTGGGACAACAGCTCGGGCAGTTTCCGGTGGCACGGGACGTGGGGTGAGCGGGAGTCCAGCTACTTCGGGCAATACGACGAAGTGGCACGGCAATGGGATGAGCTTTGCTATGAGGCTCCTTACTACTTGCCTTTCAAGGCTGCGGGCAACGAGAGAAACGACCCCGTTCCCGCGGCGGGGGCCCTGTTCGAGTACTGGTTCAATGGTCGGTGGCGCCAGAAATCATACGATCCGAACACCGATCCGCTACCGGATAATTGGGACGCGGGAGGCTACGACACCCTGGCAAGCGCAAGCACAGCCAAGAATGTGATGGTTGTCGGAGCCGTATCGGACGCCGTCTACGGAGGGAAACGGTTGTTGTCGCTTGCGACCGTGACACCGTTCACCTCGTGGGGACCGACGGACGATGGGCGAATCAAGCCCGATCTCGTGAGTTCGGGGATGACTCTTCGCTCCTGTACGGCGACAGGCGACGCCTCGTACGGAACCTACAGCGGCACGAGCATGGCAACGGCCGTGGTCTCCGGCTCGGCCGCCTTGCTGGTCGAGTACTACGGCAGGCTGTTTCCCGGGCAGTATATGCGGTCTGAGATGCTGAGAGGGCTCATGATTCACACGGCGGACGATTTACAGGCCGCCGGCCCGGACTATCAGACCGGCTGGGGTCTGCTCAACGTCGAGGCTGCTGCCGAGCAGTTGTTGTTGCACCGGCGGTCCCCGGCCGCGCGGCGGATAGTCAGCGGTCTGTTAAGTCCGGCTCAGCCGTCCATCTCCTACACGTGTGCGTCGAACGGCGTGCGTCCACTCAAGGTTACGCTTTGCTGGACCGACCCGCCGGGTGTGGTGCGGACCGGTCTGGATAACCCTTCACCGTGCCTGGTGAACGATCTTGATCTCCGGGTGGTCGCTCCCGATGGTGGAACCGTCCACATGCCGTATGTCCTCGATCCGTTGTTCCCGACGTCGCCGGCTACCACCGGCGACAATACGCGGGACAACGTGGAGCAGATCCTGGTTTCCTGTCCTGTCGCGGGTTCGTATACCGTTCATGTTTCACACAAGGGTAATCTTGTCGGCGTCCTTCAATACTACGCCCTGTTAGTCAGCGGGATTTCCGCGGTGATCACCGGCGACTACGATCGCGACGAGGATGTCGACGCATTCGACATGGCAGAGTGGGAAGACTGCGCCTCGGCTCCTGGAGTTCCAGCGATGGCCGGCTGTGATGGAAAGGATCTCGACGAGGATGGCGACGTAGACCAGTGCGACTTCGCGGTGCTTCAGCGATGCTACAGCGGGCTGGGCGGGGTACCTCCGCCGGATTGCTTTGAATGATCCGGCCTTAGGGGCGGCGAAAGGGCCATGCATCGGCTATTCCAGGTACCCCAACTCGGTCAGTCGCTTTGTCAGGATCTCCTTCTCTGCTTCCGAGTACACGCACTCCTGTCGTGTCCATTCCGCCGTCTGCGGGAGTTCGTATTCGATAGTGGGCATTCGATCAAAGAGGTCCGTCAGCACGTTACCTTCCATGTCAGACGGCACCTTGAGTCCCAGCGCCGCCAGCAGCGTCGGGGCGATGTCGACGATTCGACCGGTGGTTTGGCTGCCTTGCCGGATGTGGGGACCGTTGGCTATAAGGATGCCTTCGACGCGGTGCGTGCCTTCAAGTCGCCGCAACGAGGACCAGCGCACTGGTTGACGACCGACGATTCGCCGGACGACGGCCAGACCGGGTTGTGGGACGAGCAGCAAATCGGGCATCCACGGTTGTTCCTCACGGTTGCATCCGTAGAGCTCTTCAGGTTTGTGGACCTCCGAGAAGATGCGTACTTCCCGGCCGGCGGGATCGGTACACTTGGCCGCGAGGAAGCGGTTTCGCAGGTCATCTCGCACCTTCTCGTAGTCCGACGGCTCAACGACGCCGTGGGGTTGACGACCTTTGAGGCTGATATAGAGGAACCCGTTCATGCCGGCGTGGATGACGCACGCCCGTGTCTGTTCCCAGTCAACCACCAGCTCGTGCTCGATCCCGAGGTTGGCGTCAAACCGTGTTCGCCTGCGGCCCAGGAAGCGGTCGGCGATTTTCGAAAGCTTGCGACGAATCTGGACGGTGCTGCTTCGGATCTTGAGATATCCCCACCGTTTGAGCAGCAGGTTGGGTTGGGCTTTGCCATCGAGACTGCCGTGTCCGTGGTCGGACATCATCAGTATCGACGCCGAATACCTGCGGGCGTAATCAAAGAGCATGCCGAGAGCCTTGTCGAGTTCGACGAAGCAGTTGGCCGCCAATTCGGCCTCGTGCGGGTATCGGACGGCCGTCTTGGGGTCGAGGTATTTCCATGTCTTGTGCTGAAGGTTGTCGACCAGTTTGAACAGCACCATCAGGACATCCCAGCCGAACCGCTCGCCGCAGAACGTTGTCAGCTCGGCGCCTTGGTGGAAACTCCGTTCGATATGACGAAGGTTGCGACGCAGAGCCTTGTCGCGACCGAAGACTCGCCGCTGCCAATCGGCGCGATAACTGTAGTTGGGCCATCGTCGCAGGATTTCCTGCTTGAGCTCCGGCGGCCAGGTGAATTCAGCGGCGACGCTCGGCGTTTCAAAACCCGAGATCATGAAACCGTTGACTTTCCGCGGGGGGTACGTCATGGGCACGTGGACGGCGCCCACGCGGAAGCCTTTTTCGCTGAGGATTTCCCAGATTGTGCGTTCGCGGATCTCGTAGGTGCTGTTGAATGAAAGCTTGCCGGTTGCGACGTCGTAACGTTCGAAGTCCACGATGCCGTGTCGTCCCGGCCCTTTGCCGGTCATGAAGGTGGTCCACGCGGCGGGCGTGATGGGGGGCTGGGTCGAATATAGGATGCCGGAGGTGCCTTCCTTCACCAGTCGGGCGAGATTGGGCATCCGTCCGTGTTTCATCATCGGCTTGAGGACGTCGAAGGTGGCGCCGTCCAGGCCGATGATCAGCACCTTATCTGCGGGCGGAGGTGAGAAATCCCGCCGAGGTCCGGCCGATACCCTTGGAGCCGTAGTTCCGGCCGTAACCTGGGGCATGCCAGGAGAGGCGGTCGGGTCGGTGCTGTGCAGGTTTGTGTGGGTCATAGGCAGGACAGTTTCGCCGGATCAAGCGCCGCGTCAACAGTCGCCGTCCGATTTCCTTGCCGATTCGATTCTCCATCCTTTCAGGACGGGGCAATCTCGCAAACGATCAAGGGGAACACCCGTGAAGGTTGCGGGGCACTACAGACTCAGCATGTAGTCGAGCAGTTCGCTCAGGGGGCAGGTGGCGAGGGCAATGGCCGTGTCGCACGCACCGTAATAGAGGTGTACCACGTCGTCGATGACTACCGCGCCGGTGGGGAAGACGACGTTGGGTATGAAGAGACCGAAGCACTCATAGTACTCGGTGGGCTCAAGCAGGGGTTTGGGCGTACGGGCAAGTACCTTGGTCGGATCATCGGCGTCCAGGAGCATTGCTCCCATGCGATAACAGACGCGGCGGACAGTGGGGTCCTGGTTCTCCACACCGTGATAGAACGCCAGCCACCCGGCCGGCGTGCGGATGGGCGGAGTGGATCCGCCGATCCGGTTGTTCTCCCACTGATAGGCGGGTTCGATGACGGTTGCCGGGGTGCTCCAGTTATGCAGGTCGTCGCTGTAACTGATCTTGATGCCCGGGTGGACGCTACGGTGCTCGGTGGTGACGCCTGCAAAGGGGCTGGGGCGACGTAGCACGGCATATCGACCGGCCAGTTTCTCGGGGAACAGGATGACGTTGCGGTCGTCGATGTCCGGCG
>DAOOIV010000073.1:0-6573 GCA_035384605.1 Phycisphaerae bacterium | reverse complement strand
TGAATGAAGCTTCCAATGCAGGCGGTCGGTCGAGACGGCGATGCCCGAGCGCGTCTGATTATCCTCGTCGCGGCCGGAGAAGCCGGGAAAGGTCGGCTGAGCGGCTTCGGGGACGCCCAGACCGGTGGGCCAGATGTTCCAGGCGTAAGGGCGGAAGGCAAAACTGAGGTAGTAGAGGCCGTCGAGTTTGACGATGCGGGGGTCTTGCACCGTGCCGTACCGGTTGCCGGCCATTTCGGGCGTGAACACCGGCTGGTCGCTGACGTGACGAAAGTGCACGCCATCGCCGCTTTCGAGAAGTCCGATGTAGCAGTGGAATGGTCGCAGCCCGCCAGCCGCACGTTCATAGAGGTACACTTTGCCGTTTTCATAGAGGGCGGCCGGGTTGAACGTGACAGCTCTTCGCCAGGGGTAGAGCCCGGGGCGGACAATGGGGTTTTCGGGGCAACGCCGAAACATGACGGTCGACATGGGCAGATACCTCGCTCGGAAGATGTAGTATGTTCGGTGACGGAACCGGTTTTCTTTTCTCTGTTGGCCATCCCTCGGCAGGCCGCTGGATGTCCGGTGCGGCCGGGTCAGACGCAGCGATCGCAGTGTTGGCAGCTTCTACTATCAGCTTCCACAGTTCGGATCTGCCAGCACATTCTCCCCGCTGTAACAAAGCTGAAAGATGCCGAAGTCGCGTTGGTCGACATCGCCATCGTGGTCGAAGTCGGCGGCCTCGAACTGAACCATGGTGCAGGCGGGAGACGCTGAACCAGGAACGCCTGGGCCGGTCGCACAGGATTCGAACCGGGCGAAGTCGTCGGCATCCACGTCGCAGTCATTGTCAAAGTTTCCGGGCACGGGCGGAAGCTGATACCAGAATGCGACGGACGTGTACTCGGCCCCGACGAGGGCGTAACGGCATTCGATGTCAACCCGGATTGACTGGCAGAACGGCACGCGGTCGGCGATGTACCAACGGTATTGGTCTGCCCGGGCGATCGGGGTCGCATCGCGGCGCACGTAGATGATTCCATGAAGGGGGCGAGTAGCCGAGGGAGGGTAGGTACCCTCTGGTTCGTCTGACTGCACCGCGACCCAATTGTAGTAATAGCCGCCGTTGTAGGCGTCCTCGGTGCCGGTGCCGTAGCATGTCGTCACCCCATCCACGGCGATAACCTCGTCACCCTCCAGCATGCTGAATGCGTTCCTGGATTCGTGGATGTACAGGAGGTTGCCCACGTAGTGCCCGCAACCGTCGGCGGAGAGGATGGGGTGGAAGACCTGCCCGGACTGGCGGATGGTATTGCTGGTCTTGGCGTGCAAGTACCCCAGGGCCGGATCGAACGAGCCAGGCTCGTACTCGACGACGGCGGAGTCCACCGGGACGGCATCCGCGCCGGTATTTGACAACACAACTGACACGGAGCGGCGGAACGGCATGGGCCAGTAGCAATAGAAGCCGTCAGGCGAATCGGTACCCAGTGGAATGCTGCGGTAGGGTGCCCGCGATCTGCCGGCACCGAAGAAGCAGGCGACGGAGGCGTCGACGGCCGGCTCAGCGGCGTTGTCATAGAATACGAGCAGACGAAGGTTCTCCAGTTGCTCTTCGGTCGCCGTTTCCATCCGCACGTTGAGCCGGCGAATTACGCCCGGACCGGCCAAACAGGCCAGCGTAATCGACTCGCCGGCAGAAACAGTCGTGGCCGTCGTGTCGAGCCGCACCGCCGTGGGGCTGGTCCCGGCCGGATGCCGGCCTGCATTGTTGAACATCGCCGCCGTCGCATCGCGGGCCGCCTGCTGTTCGGGCGTCAGCGTGCCGGTGTACGAGCGGACGTCAGTGCCCGGCGGGAAGGTCATATAGGTGTACTGATAGTAGTGCCGCCTGGCCGACCAGGATCCATCGGTAGGTAATTGCTGGTTGACCGTCTCGATCTTCAATGACTGGGCAAAGGGGATCGGTTCGTAGCAGACCTGCCCGCCGGCACATGTGGTGACAAGAGGCGCGGAAAAGTACCCGAAACCTCCGCCGAGCAGGGCCAGGCTGTTCGTGTCTATGCGGGGCGTCGTCTCTTCGTCAAAGAACATGCGTACGACGAACGATTGCTTGGCGGTCAGGTGAGGCATCCAGAAGCGGTAGATCACGCCAGGGCCGCTGATCGTCCTGACCGTGGCCGGAACCGGCTGGGTCTGGAGCCCCGGTGGGTCGTCGTACTGACTGTAGTCGGCATTAGCTCCGGCGCGGTCGTAGCTGGAGGCAAGTCCTGCGCGCGCTCCGGTCTGAATCCGGCTCCAGTGTTGCCACTCCAGGTAGTCATCGTAACCCGAGGCGGCCTGTCCATGGCAAGAACGGGCAATACCCGCCAACACCGCCAGGATCAATACCGTGGTTCTCATGTTTTTCGTCCCCGGTTGCCGAGGCCTTTCCCTGAGCGGCCGACGAAAGATGCGTCAACAAGGCGTTCTCGATGCTTCGCCCCATTGCCCTGCGAGGTAAGGGGACGGAGGGCGATCGTTTGCTGCGGCCGCGGCGGTCAAGATTGCGGCGAGGTTCCCGGAGCGCTGGTCGGCGGGCTCAGCGAAAGGCCCAGTTTGCCGCCCAGCTCGATCACCTTGCCGATGATGTTCTCCGGGTCTTTCCCGTTCTTGACGATCAGTTCGTAGGCTCGCTGCACTTCGGTCTTGGCCGCTTCGAGGTCAGCTTCACGGCTCTTGGCGCCATCGGCCAATGCCCGCTGATAGAAAGCCTCGGCCGCGTGGTAACGGACCGATGCGACCTCCGGCTCAAGCTGCGTTGCCTGTCGCAGGCGCGCCACTGCCTCGTCGTAGTTCTTGAGCAACAGTTGGCACCATCCCAGGGTGTCGATAACACTGCCGTTGTCGGGGGCGGTTTGGACGGCCGCTTCGGCGTGAGGCAGTGCGGCCTGGGGGTCGTTCAAATACGTCATGAGCAGGTACGCCAGATTGTTGCGCGCAACCGTGTGCCTCGGCTCCAGTTGAATCATTTCTTCGTATAGCTTCACGGCCTCGTTGTATTGCCGGGTTTTCTGATGAGCGAGGTCCGCCATCTGAGCCTTCAGCCACAACAACACGGTCTTGTTCCTGGCATTGTCGGGTTTGATGGTGTCGGCCAACTCGCGGAAAGCCTGGATGGACACGGAGGGTTCGCGCTGATCCCGCTGGACCAGGAGAAGGAGCAGCTTGGCCATGGGATTGTCGGGTTCGGCGTCTGCCCGTTTCGTGGCCGCGGCTGCGGCGGCATCGGCCGTAAGACGTCCACTGGTGATGTCGCCGAGGATCATGCCGGTGGCCAGACCGAGGTCGATGTGGCCGTCCTGGATCGAGGCCAGATAATGTTCAATTGCCTTCTCGGCGTCATGCTTGCCGGCATGGGCGCTGGCCACGAATAGGTGCACGATCGGCAGGGCCTGCTGCGCTGGGGCCATCTTGTCCTTGACGAAAGCCAGCAGTTCATCGAATTGACCCAGTTGGAGACAGAGCCTGAAGAAGGAGTCCAATCTCGCGGGGTCGTATTGGCCGTCGGCCGTCTTGCTTTTCTCTGCGGCCTCTCGCGCGAAACGAATGGCGTCGCCATGCTGGTTGCGACTCATGGCCACGTTGGCCCGCATCGCCGGCCAGATCGGGTTCTGAGGATCCGCCTGGGCTCTGGCTGCCAGCAGACTATCCGTCGCGGTCCTGCGATTGACCACCTTTGACTCGTAGGTGTTCACCAGCGTCTCGATGGCCTGAAGGTGGTTGCTGCTTTCCGAAAGAATGGACTGAAGCTCGTTGATTGCCGATTCGTACTGTCCGATCTCGTTATAAGCCCGAGCCAGCAGGACCCGCAGCGAGTAGTTCTGATAGGCGGGGTCGAGCCGCTTTGCCTCCTGGAGATCCCTGATGCCCTCGTTCCATCGCCGGATCAGCAGATAGGTTTGGCCGCGGTACGAATAACCGACGGGGTCCTGCGGCATGTTCTTGATGTAGTTGCTGAACGACTCGATGGTCCTGGCGTCGTCGCCTTTCATGGCATTGAGCCGGCCCTCGAGCAGATGCACCCGGTGATCGTCCGGGAACAGTCCCCGGAAGTCGCTGATTTCCTTCTCGATTTCCGGAGCGCGCCCGACGTCGCCGGTCTGGAGCAGCATGTCAACGAGCGCCAGGCGAGGTTCTTTCTGGGCATCCAATTGCGGGAAGTGCTTGGCGACGGCCTCAATCAATCGACGCTGCCACTGGACGGCTTCATTGGTGCGACCGGTCATTCGGAAGTACTTCACCAGATTGTTGATGACCTCCGGGCGATCGCTCATTTTCGCCGCTTCGAGGAATTCGTTGTCGAGGTCGGCCTGCTGGCTTGCGGGGATGCCGCCGTACTGGTGTCTGAGTTTGTTGCCGACCAAAGCCGCTCGCAGGAGCTGCACCGTCGCTTTCTGATGGGCGTCGTTCCGGTCGATTGACTGGGCAAGTTTGTCGAGCACCTTTTCGGCCGCGTCGTATTCCCTGCGTTGGGTCAGCAGGGTCGCGCAACGCTCGGCTGCCTGCAGGTTGGCGGGATCGAGGGCGTGGCATTCCTGATAGGTTTTCAAGGCGTCGTCCAGCCTGTTCACCCGCTGGTAGAGGGCGGCCAAGGCCATGAGATTCTCGACGTCCTGGGGTTTTTCCTTGCGTGTCGCCTCACGTTGGACGATCGCTTGGTTGGGATCCATCTGCTCTCGGCGAGCGGCGAGCCGGGCCTGCACCCACGGGTTCTGCGGGGCGATCTTCTCGCAGGCGTCGAGGAGGTTGTTCAACGTCTCGAAATCGCCTTGGGATTCGGCGACCATGCCCAACCCCACGAGCGCAAGACCGTTTCGCGGATCGAGTTGCCTGGCGACCTCGAGCGCCTTCTTGGCTTCCGCGTGCTGCTTCAGTCCTATGTGTGAGAAGCCGAGCCAGACGTGGGCCATCGCATGCTGCGGGAAGGCGTTCACCGCAAGCTGGAGCGAGTCTCTTGCTTTCTTTGCGTTTTCCTGCGGATCCAAGCCGGCACCGGCCTGGGCCAGGAACAAGCGGCCTCGGTAGAGATGCCCGTTAGGGGTTGGATCCAGGCCGGTCCTGGCGGCCAAGGGGATACATCTCTCGGCCAGCGACCAGTCCTGGTTTCTAGTGGCGAACAGGAATATCTCCTCAACGACGGGCCCTTGGTCGGGCTCCAAAGCCATCGCCAGTATCTTGGCCGCTTGTTCGGCCGCTTGCGCCTTGGTTTTCTCCATGCGGCGATAGATGTCGAACAATTGGACCGCAACCTGGTAGGGGTCGTCCCCTTTCCTGATGAGGTCTTCCAGGCCGCGGATCTTTTCCTCGTCGTTCATGTCGGGATCTGCGGCGATGGCGAACCGCTCGATGGCTTTTGCGATGTTCGAGTAGCGTTCGCGTTCGGCAGCCGGTTGAGTTGCCGAGTCCGCCGCGGCTATTCTTCTGGACACGGCGGAACGCGCCTCATTGATGATCTTGTGAATATCGGCCGCAATTCCGGCTTTGCCGGACTCATCCGCCCGAGCGTGGCGATCGCTCAGGATTCTGACAAGGATCTCAAGCGCGGAGGTGTTCAGGGGATCCGCCGCCAGCAGTTCCTTCAACATCTTTTCCGCTTCCGCGATCTTGGCCTCGTCGCTGCCGGCCTGCATGGCCGTGATCATTGCCTCGCGGAGTTTCAACTGCTCCGGCGAGATTCCCATTTTGGAGACGATTTCGTTGGCGCTTTCTTCATCACCCATCGCCCGGTAGATCCGGGCGAGCGTATCAAGTGCCTGGCGATTGTTGGGGTCGTACCTGAGCGCCTCTTTGACCGCGTTGGAGGCCGCCGTGAGAGCGGTTACGTATGTCGGGCTCGCGGGATCCGCGGCTTGAAGTCGTGCCTCGCCGAGCAGGGTCCATGCAGCGGCATTGGACGGCGACTCGCTGACCAGAAGCTCCAATTGGGTTACGGCGGGGCCGAAGGCCCGCGTTCGCAGATACAAGCTGGCCAGGGTCTGCCGCAATTCCGGGGGAGGGGACGGGAAGGCCTTGACCGCCTGCTCAAGCTTGCTGATGGCTCCGTTGATGTTATCCTCGACCATCAGCAAGCGTCCTTTCATGAACAATGCCCACTGGTGTTGCTCTCCGGCGGCCGTGTCCGCCACGGTCTGGTTGTACAATTCGGTCATCTCGTTGATGACGGCCTTCTTCGCCCGGTCCCGTTCGTCGGCCGACGACGGTTTTTGCAGCAGCGCGTACAACCTCGTCATGTTGATCTTGAAACAATCCTCTCGCAGGTTCATCATCCGGATCGTGTCGATGCCGGCGAGGTAATGTTTGCGATTGTAACCACGATTCAGACGGCTCTTGAGGACCTGAATGGCTTTATCCGGTTCTTCTTGTGCGAGATAGACGCGAGCGAGGCCTTGGTAAGCGTCGAACGTGTCGGCGTTAATCCGGATCGCCTGCTCGTAGTATTTCCTGGCGAGGGCCCGGTATTCCTCGCGATGTTTCTTCTGCTCTTCCTCCGTTTGTCCGGGGGGGCGTCTGGTTTGCCAGAATCGCGCCAGGCCGGTGAGGACCTCGACG
>DAOOIV010000072.1 GCA_035384605.1 Phycisphaerae bacterium | reverse complement strand
GAAAGGATTCCGGGCCGAGCGGAGATGGGCCGACGGGGGCGTCGGCCCTACCCCCACATGTCTACGCATGGCCGTGGGGATGGCGCCCGGCAACGTCGGCGATTTCAGGCGGTCGTTCTGACAAAGAAAGATTCGCTAAGGGAGCTTTCTGCGCTTGACAAGACGGGGGCTAATGGGTGACACGTTTTCCTGTCGTTTTCTTGTCTTACTGCAGTACTATCTCCGCGCGGGCCGTGGCCGGTTCCGTCGTCGGGTTCACATTCGTCCGGAAGGAACGCAAGGTGCGCGATACCCAGATGATGCCGATGCTGCCGACGATCAGGTCCGTCGCCAGGCGGCCGGCGAACACACCGATCACCCCGTAGAGGTGTGCCCCGAGGTAGGAGAGCGGGATCAGCAGCCCCAGCACGCGGATGGCATTCAGCACCGTCGCACAGACGGGTTTGTGCAGGCCCGTCAAAAAGAAACCGCAATACCGATGCACTTCCATCATCCCATAACCGAAGGAGATAATACGAATGTAGGAGATAAGGACGCGGGCCACCTTCGCGTCATCCGTGAAGACCGACGCCAGCCATGGGGCACTCAGGAAGAAAACCACCGCCACCAGCCCGCCGTAGCCGAGAGCGAACCACGTGGTGACCTTCTGCGCCTCGCGAACGCGGTCCACCCGAGCGGCCCCGAAGTTCTGGCTCACGAACGGTGTGAGCGAAATGCCCAGCGCCATCGGAACCACGAAGGCGAACATCTCGAGGCGGCCGGCGGCACCGCAGGCCGCCACCGGCTCGTTGCCGAAGTGGCTGATCAACCTGGTGATCACCGCAGCGGAGATCGGCATCAGGATCATGCTCAGGATGCTTGGCACCGCAAAGCCGAGGATCCGCCGGAACGAGGCAAACCATTCACTCAGCCGGCCGGCCTTGAACGCCAGCAGACGGTGCCTGTGCCGCAGCAGATGAAGAAGCCATACCGTCGAAATCGCCTGCGCGATCACGGTGGCCAACGCCGCCCCGCGTATGCCCATCGCCGGGAAGCCCAGGTAACCGAAGATCATGATCGGGTCGAGCATTAAGTTGAGCACCGTTCCCAAAATCATGAATCGGCTGGCCGACTTGGAGTCGCCCGTGGAGATCAGGATGCCGTTGCCCAGAAACGGCAGGGCCATGAACATCGCTCCCAGATACCAGGTGCGCATGTATTCGCCGATAAGGGGTAGCGTCTGGGTATCCGCACCCAGACGTCTGAAGATCGGCGTGATGCTCAGATACCCGCCAACGGACATCGTTGCCGCCACGCTGATCGTCAGGGCCAAACCGTGCGTGACGAGCCTGGCGGCGTCGTCGTGATCGTGCCGACCGATAGCGTGGGATACCAGAGTGGTGATGCCCGTCGCGATTCCGCCGGCCACGAACGTCAGCAGCATGACGACGGGGAAGACGAACCCCATCGCCGCCAGCGGGAGCGTGCCCAACTGGGCGATGAACCACGTGTCCGTGAGGTTGTACGCGTTCATGGCGAAGGTGCCGGCCAGCATGGGAAACGCCATCGAGAAGAGGGTGCCTGTGACACTGCGACGAACCAGTACTGACATGAACGCTCACCTGTGCTCACTCTCGAGTCGGGCGCCTGGACCGGTGTCGTCGCCGCGTTCCCCCCGAGGATTCCGTTCGCCTTTTGTATGGGCCTTCGCGGTAAGGAGCGACGGGGCCGCGGCATCCCTCGGGTCCAATGTGCTGGCCCTGTCTACGATTGCCGGGGCCGTTGCCTCCACGGCCGTCGTGACCGTGCCGGGTCTGTGGCCTTCAGACCCGACCCTCAAATCCTACCAGTATCTGTGTTCAGAACAAGGATGGGACGCAGCTCTTTTTTCGAGATCGACTGCTGTATTCACAGACCAATAGACCACCAGATCAAATGGTCCGCCGGGGCGGAGCCTGTGCGCCGCGACCCCCTCCGGCTCCCTCTTACGAAGGGCGAACGAACGACCCCTCCAACTCCCCTTGTGAAGGGAGCGACCTGCCGTGGGGGGCGTCGGCATCGCCCGGGTTACTCGTGGCGGAGAGATTCGACGGGGTTGAGCCGCGAGGCACGGCGGGCGGGCAACAGGCCGAAGACCACCCCGACAATGATGGCAAAGGTCATCGGACCGATGATCAGCCACGGCGTCATCATCGCGGGGATGCCGGTTTTGTTGGAGATGAAACTGCTGCCGAGCACGCCGAGGATGGTGCCCAGCGCGCCGCCGACGCCGGCCAGCGTCGCGGCCTCGATCATGAACTGGTGCATGATCATCCGTCGGGCGGCACCCAGGGCCATGCGGACGCCGATTTCACGCGTTCGCTCCATGACCGTGACCAGCATAATATTCATGATGCCGATGCCGCCGACCAACAGGCTGATGCCGGCGATGGTGACCAGCAGGCCGGTCATGATGTTGGACGCCTTCTCGGCCGTCTTGGCGGCCTCGGAAATGCTTTTGACGGTGAAATCGTCGAGGTCCGCCTCGCGAAGCTGGTGACGGTGTCGCAGCACGGTCCTGATCTGGTTGATGGCCATCGGGATTTCCTTTTCGCCGACGGCGGAGACGACCAGCGCATGAACGCGGTTGTCACCGGCGAGGTGACGGAAGCAGGTGGTGATCGGAACGATGATCGAGTCGTCCTCGTCATATCCAAGGGGGTTTTGCCCTTTCTCTTCGAGCACGCCGACAATCTGCATCGGCGTGCCTTTGATCCGGACCCGCTGGCCGACCGGGTCTTCCTGGCCGAAGAGGTTCTGGGCGGTGGTCTTGCCGATAAGACAGACCTTGGCGCCGCTGACAACGTCTCGCGGCTCCATCGGACGACCGGCCTGCACGCCCCACGATCGGACTCTCAGGTAGTCGGCATTGGTCCCGCTAACCGGGGTCGACCAGTTTCCCAACTCACTGACCACCTGGCAGACCAGCCGGCTGACGGGGGCGGCATAGGCGACCGCCGAGCATTCGCGCTGGAGGGCCTCGGCATCTTCGATCGTCAGGGTCTTGGCCGAGCCGGCCCCGCCATGGACGCCCCCCTGGCTGGTCGAGCCGGGGATGATCAGGATCATATTGCTTCCGACCTTGGCGATCTGTCCCTGGATGCTGTGCTTGGCTCCCTGGCTGATGGACACCACCGCGATGATCGCCGCGACGCCGATGACCACTCCCAGCATGGTCAGGATGCTCCGCGTGCGATGGCGGCGCATCTCTCGGAAGGCGATCCGGAAGCTCTCGATCCAGACGACTGCGGTCACGGCCGGCCTCCTGCGTTTTCGTCTGAAGCGGGGCCGCCGCAACTTACCTGCGCGAGGCTCTTAATGGCCGGAATCGGCGGTCCGCCGCACAGCGGCGACGGCTGGTCGTGAACCACGGCGCCGTCGTGCAGCATCACGATGCGATGGGCCCGCGAGGCGATCTCGGCATCGTGAGTCACCAGGATCACGGTCAGCGATTCCTCGCGATGGAGTCTGGCGATCAGTTCGAGCACCTCGGCCGCAGTCCTGGAATCCAGGTTGCCGGTCGGTTCGTCCGCCAGCAGCAGCCGCGGGTTGCTCACCAGGGCCCGGGCCAAGGCGACGCGCTGCTGCTGCCCGCCCGAAAGCTGCCACGGCATGTGGTTGATCCGGTCGGCCAAGCCCACGACCTCCAGGACCTCCTTGGCCCGACGATAACGTTCCCGCACGCCGATGCCCAGATAGACGAGCGGCAGTTCGATGTTTTCGAGGGCCGTGCTGCGATGGAGCAGATTGAAGTTCTGAAAAACGAACCCGAGCTTCATGCGGCGGCACCGGGCAAGTTCTTCTTCGTCGAGGTCGTCGACCGGCTGCCCATCAAGGATGTAGCGTCCGCGTGTGGGCTGATCCAGGCAGCCGAGAACATTGAGCATGGTGCTCTTGCCCGAGCCGCTGGCCCCCATAATGGCGGTAAACTCGCCCTCCGCTATGGTCAGATTCACGCCGCACAGAGCGTGTACCTTGACCTCGCCCATGTCATAGACCTTATGGACATCCACCAGTTCGACAATCGGTTTCATCATGCTCGGATCAAAACCGCCGGTTCTCCGGCGCGGTCATCAGGATGGCTTTCTGAAACTCACTCTGGGCGTCGCTCCTGGAAACGATGTACTCTGCGACAAAGGTCATGCCTTCCTCAACGCCCTGGCGCGGGTAGAGGATCGTCTCGCGGTTATCGCTGTAACCCGTCCACACCGGGACCATGGTCCACGCTCCGTTCACATGCCGCCACAGGAATCCCTGACCGGGCTGGATCGGGGGGGGCATAAGGCTCACCTCATCGGGCCTGCTCGTGGCCCGCAGGTCACCGGCGACCGGGATCGGTTCCGGCGTGGGCGGCCAATCGGCTTTCTCTTTGAGTCGGCGCATCTCATCCGGAGGAATCGGCGGCAAGAACCGCAGGGCCGCGTTGGGCACCTTTAAGGCGTCGTCTTGTCGGGCAACTTCAAGGCTGATATCAGCGGGCATGCCCGGCCTAAGAAGCAACTCGTTGTTCGCAACCTCGATCACCACTGCATAGGTCACGACGTTTCCGACGGTGTGGGGTTGGTTGCGAATCTGTCGAACGGTGCCGGAGAACTCGCGATCACGATAGGCATTGACAGTGAAAGTCGCCTGCTGGCCGGGGCAGATGTAACCGACGTCCGCCTCGCTCACGTCGGCCAACAGGTCCATTCGCGAAAGATCCTCCGCCAGCACAAAAAGCTCGGGCGTCATGAGGGCAGCAGCCACCGTCTGGCCCACGTCGACCCGACGATCCAAGACAATCCCGTCGATGGGTGAAATAACCTCAGTCTTTCCAAGACGGTATTTCGTCAGATCGACTGCGTTCTGCGCGCCCCGGACGGCTGCGCGACCTGCCTCGGTGCTGGCCGTGGCAGCTTTCCAGGCAGCCTCCAGGGTGCGATACTCCTCGTCGCCCGCCGCGTTCTGGGCCTGTAGTCTCTGGATTCTCTCAAATCGACGTTTGGCCTCAGCCTCTTGGACTTCCAGTTGGCGTAGGGTGGCCTGGGCCCGAGCCAGCTCGGCATTCGCCTGTTCGTGTTCCGCCTGGAAAAGCTCTGGTTTCAGGCGGGCTATAACCTGCCCCTTCTTGACGCGACCATTGTGGTTCACGAAGATTTCGCCCACGGTTCCAGAGACTTCGCAGCCGACGAGAACCTGGGTCGTGGGTGCCAGACGCCCGGTCGCCGTCACTGTCAGACAAAGAGGACCGCGACTGACTTCGACGGTGCGGATTTGAACATACTCTCGCGGCCTGAACTGCCGATAGGTCAGCCAAACGATGGCTCCCAGCCCGGCAATCGCACACAAGCGCACGATCCACCTAGCCATAAGCGACTCCCAAGCGTCGCGGAAAGCCGCCGGCGCCGTGAAACCGGGACCGTGTATTACCGATGCTATTCATGGGCTTCCTTGCCGCCTCTGGCCCAACAAATAGGGGATAAAGGCATGTGCGTCCCTGATCCAATGCCGCTTTTGCCCGTCGCTTCCCGGCCGTGTTCTGTCTCCGGGCATGTTGACAGTTGCGGACGCCTGCGACAATATACGCGTCTTACAACGACGGCTGACTAACCAAGGCAGTAGGGTAGCATAGTCAGAGCACGAGCGAAAGAGATCGATACGTGAGCGCTGATTTCCACCGCGTTTCCATTGTGGGCACGGGTTCATTTCTCCCGGGAGACCCCGTGCCGAATGATCGACTTGATGAGATCCTGGGGCCGCTGGACCATGCCCCGGAAAACGTCAAGTCGTACATTCAGAATGTGGCCTCTCGTATGCTGGCTTCAAGCGGCGTGGAGTTCCGGCATTTTGCCATTGACCCCAAGACCCACAGGCTGACTCATACGGTCGCCTCGCTGGCGGAAGAAGCCGCAAGGCGGGCCCTCCAGGCCGCAGGCAAGCAACCCGACGACGTCGAACTGCTTCTGCTGAGCTGCCCGAGCTACGATTGCTCGACGCCGCCAACCTCGGCGATACTCCAGGAAAGACTGGGGATCAAGCAATGCGCCGAGATGGAGATCCACTCCAATTGTGCGGGTGTGGGCAAGTGCATGCAGATCGCCTGCGACGCCCTTCGGTGTGGCCGATACAAGACCGCTCTGGTCGTCTACTCGCAGTTGTCCAGTGTCTATCTTCGGAACTGCTACTACAATCAGAGCCGGATCAACAAGAAGCAGGCCTCGTTGAGGTATATCCTGGCCGACGGCAGCGGTGCCGTCCTGCTCCAGGCAATGGCCCCGGGCAGCAACCACGTGCAACACGAATTGCTGGGAACCTATGTCGAGTCAGTCGGCGGCGGGATGCCCGCGGGGATGACGGCGGGCGGCGGCGTCGCCGATCTGGTGGACGTCGAGCATCAGATCCCTCACGTGTTTGAACTCGGTACGCATCATCTGGACCAGGATTTTTCCGCCGTCAATCGCAGCGCCGGCAAGCTGCTCTTCGAGGGGCTCGTGCGGATGACCCGGGCTCTGGGGATCGATCCGCACAAGATTGATGCCATTGTGGCATCGATTCCCACCCGACAGCTCTACGAGGACAACATCGATCTGTTCACCGAGTACTTCCATATCACCCGGGAACAATTGCGATTCCGCGCCGGCAAGACGGGTTACTGCGGCGGGACATCCCTGCTGCTCCATTTTGATGAGATGGTTCGATCGGGGGAGATTAAGCCGGGACAGACGATTCTGCTCGACTCGGTCGAATCCAGCAAATGGATGACTGCCGGCTTCGCGGTGCGGTGGTGAGATGCCGCAGCGCAACGGCCACACCGATCAGCCTCCGCCAGCTCGAAGCCTCTCGACTTTCCTGGAATCCGTTCCGGTCACGATCCGTTACGTCTTCTACACGGTCGTCTTTCTGTCGTTGCTGCTTGTTGGACTACCTTGGCTGGCGTATCAGATTGACGTGTATGTTCCTTCGCTTCACATCGAGATCGGCCGTCCGGGACGGATGATCGGCGTCGTCGTCTTTGTCGTTTTCCTGATCGCTTACCTGCTCTCGTCGCGATTGCTCACCAGTCGCGGGCGAGGCGGCGATGTGGAGTTCGATCCTCCGAGGGAATTCGTCGCCTGCGGGATCTACCGCTGGGTCCGCAACCCGATCGCCGGCAGCGCGGTTCTGATGCTGCTGGGCGAGTCCCTGATCTTCTCATCGACGGGCATCCTGCTGCTTTTCCTGCTGGCAATAATCGTCGCCCATTTGCAGGTCACGTTGCTGGAAGAACCGCTGCTACGCAAACGCTTCGGCACAAGCTATACTGCCTACCTTGACCGGGTTCCGCGTTGGATTCCACGGCGTCCCAGAGGATCGGACTAATGCAGGCAGCCGTTACCGGTGGTACGGGATTCCTCGGCGAAGCCGTCGTTCGCCTTCTGGTGCCGCAGGCAGAGTGCGTCCGCGTCCTCGTGCGTCGACCCGAGGATGACGCGAGGGTTGAGGCCCTTCACGCCCGGCCGATCCGCGGTGATCTGACCGACGCGGAGGCTTGCGCCGCCCTGGTCCATCCCGGCGACGTGGTTTTTCACTGCGCAGCTCGCGTCGAGATGACGGGAAAGTGGGAGGACTTCCGACAGACGACCATTGAGGGCACGCGGCGGTTGCTGCATGCGGCTTTGAGCCGGCGCGTTCAACGTTTTGTTTACGTCAGTTCGGCGGCGGTCTATTCAAAGGAGAATACCGCCGGGGGTTCGGTGTCGGCCGAGAAGACGCGGGCCGTTCCGGCGCGGTACAATCTGTACGGTCGTGCCAAGGTTCTGGCCGAGTCGCTGGTTCGGACGGAGTGTGAGCGGGCGGGCTGTTCGTGGGTGATCTTGCGGCCCGTATTCATCTATGGGCCGGGCAATCGAGTGCTGGTAAGGAACTTTTCGCGGCTGCTGGCCCGCAAGCGTTTGTTTGTCGTCGGTCCCGGCACCAACCGGATTTCGACCGCGTATATCGACGAATCAGCGGAAGCCGTCGTTCTGGCCGGCTTGCATGCCAAGGCCCACGGCAGGGTATACGACGTCGCCAGCGACGAGGTCGTCACTCAGGCCGAGTTTCTCAACAGCACGGCTGACGCGCTGGGCATGCCTCGCCCAACCAGGCATATTCCGGCGCGTCTGGCGTTCACGGCGGCATGGGCGGCCGATATGGCGGCCCGGCTGCCGGGGGTTGAGCCGCCCTTCACGCGGGCCATGATCGACTTGATGAGCACCGACCAGGTCGTCGACGCCGGAAGGCTGCGTGAAGAACTGGGCTGGGTGCACCGCACCCGTTTTGCAGAGGGCATGAGGCGAATGCGGGATTGGTACCGAGCGATGCGGGACAAGGAGACTTCCAGGGACTCTGCCGCGTACCGCGACAGCGTCCTGCAATCGGCATGACAAGCAGACCCCCCAACATACTGCTGATCGTGGCCGATTGCGGTCGTTCCGACCGCTGGCTCGGGGCCGGCCGATCCGGACAGACGCCCAATGTGGATCGCCTTGTCCGAGAAGGGATCTCTTTCCCAAATACGATCGCCGAAAAGAGCTGTACCACTCCCAACTTTGCAGCACTCCTGACGGGCCTGTACAGCCCGCGACACGGCGTTCACCTGGTCTGGGGTTACCGGCTGAGCGAGCGGATTCCGCTATTGTCTCATGTCTTGGCCGCCGAAGGCTATCACTGCTATGCGGAGGTGACCGGCCCGCTGCTGTCGGAGATGGGTCTGGATCGTGCTTTTGAGGTTTACAATTACCGTGCCCCGTGCGATTACCTGCACACCAAGTGGGGAAGCCTCTTTCTCGAACGCCTACGGACCGGCTTCTATCGCCAGCCCTGGTTCATGGTTCTTCACCTCTGGGAGCTGCACCCGAAGAGGCAAGTTCAAGCGGAGTTCAACAACGAGCGTTTCGGTGTGGCCGAGTATGACCGGGCAGTGTCGAGCCTGGACGCGCAACTGGGGCGCATCTTCGCCGCGGTGGAGGACAACGCGCTCATCGCCTTCACGGGGGACCACGGTGAGAAACTCGACACCGAGACCTACCGAGAAGGCACCGCGGTGGATTACGCTCGCCGGCTGCTGCACGTGGATGAGGCCGAGGGCATGGTGCCTTTCAGTGTGGCCCGTTGGGCCGGCCCCAGCGTTCTGCAACAATTCTACGAGCACTGCGTGCCGCTGATGCGGAGCTTGCGGCTACGGGGCAACGGAGATACTCCGGCTTACGGCCGGTGGGAAAGACTTAAAGATCGTCTTCGACTACTCAGGTTGACTCCGCTGGTTTTCGTGCACGATCTACTCAAACTCCGTGCCCCTGTGAAGCTGACCGAAGTACTGAAAAGGCGAGGCTTGCTCGATGAGAACCGAGCCAGGGCCCGAGTGAACCGCTTTGTTCACTCGGTCGGCGAAGATCGGCTGTTCGGCATGCACATGCGTCTGTGGGCGAGTTCTTACAAGCAAAACATGCAAGAAGGCCATACCATCTCGCTGTATGATTACGTGGTGCGTGTACCACTGGTTATCCGCGCCCCGGCGGGGGTGCCTCGCGGCCGATCCTGGAACCGGATGGTTCGCCAGCCGGATATTATGCCGACCATCATGGACTTCGTGGGCGTCGACACTGAGAAACTGGGCAACATCGACGGCCGATCGTTCAAGCCGCTGGTTGAGGGGCGACCCTGGGAATGCCTGCCTGCTTATCTCTCGCTGACGGGTCTGCCCGAAGATCTCGAGGTGCGCGGCGTGCGAACGGAGCAGCACAAGTATACCTATGGGCCGCACAATCCGGAGATGCCCACGGAGCTTTACGATCTGCAGAGCGACCCCGGCGAGACGATCAACCTGGCAGACCACGAACCGGCCAAGTGCAGGGAACTGCGGCAACTCACCGAGAGCATGTTGCCGGCCGAGGGCCAAGCCCCGGCGGAGATGCTCGAGATTACCGCCGAACAGCAGCAAAGCATCGAGCGGCATTTGCAGGAACTGGGCTACATCGAATAAACGGTTTTCGCGTTGACGCCCGCGCAAGGCCGCGCGTCGCGAGTGTGGTTGTCCAGGGAGGCCATGACCGTGGAGCACAGCCAGACGTCTTCGCCTTTGCGGGCCGGGTCTCAAGCCCAGATGGACCCGCAAGCCAGGAAATCGGCCGACAAAAGAGGATTCCTATGGGGGTTTCTCCTACTGGACCTCTGGGTTCGCTTGACGTTGTGGTCCACCTCGTTGGGCCTGACGACCGCCGTGATGACGGCGTTGCAGGCTTGGCCGGCGGGCAACCCCCTGGCCGGTGATCCTGGCCTCACGATGCTCTGGGCAAAACGCATCGGACAGTGGGTGATTCTTTTCAACGTGATCTATCTCCTGGAGTTGCTTCTTGTCCGCTTGCCCATTCCAACGCCCAGGGAAGGGGTCTACTCGACGAAGGGTTTTCCCGACCGACAACTGGTCTGGATTACTCTTCTGGGGGTGCTCACCAAGGCGCGCTACCAAGTTCCTTTTCCCGGTTTCCTGGTTTTCCATCTGGCCAATCTGCCTCCGTTGTGCTGGCTGGTCAGTCGGATCTTCGGCCCGAAGTCCCAATCGTGCTATGCGACCGAGCCCGAGATACTGGATCCTTCGCTGGTGGAGATCGGCCGAAATGTGATCATCGGGTACGGCACCCGGATCGTCGCTCACATCCAAGAGGCGGACAAGGTCACCATTCAGAAGACCATTATCGAGGACGACGTTCTCGTGGGAGGCGAAGTCAGCATTCTGGCCGGGGTGCGGCTGCGAAAGGGATGTGTCATCGGTGCCCGATCGCTGCTGTTGCCGGGAACGGTAGTCGGTCCACATGAGTTCTGGGCAGGGATTCCGGCCAAGCGTATCAGTTCCCTTCAGCAGGAGAGCCCGGCGCAAGGTACTTGAGACATGCGAGCGCAAACGCCGATCACCCATCACATGGACGCTGTTGCCGGCCGGCCTCTTGATGAGGGGCGCTGCTCTCGGCGAGCCGGGTTGCTGGCGGGATTGGTGATCTGTGCCGGGGTGGCCTCGCATCTGCCTTCGCTTCGGTGGGGGTTCTTGTACGATGACTACATACACCAGTTCATGCTCCGGCGAATCGAGCACGGTGATCCCGCGCGGGTCTGGAACCTGTTCGACTTCGGCGTCCGCCCCGAACCGGGACACCCGCTGTTCGAGTGGGGTTTCTATCCCTGGTGGACGGACGCGGACTTCAAGATCCGGTTCTTCCGGCCGGTCACCAGTCTGAGCATCGCGGCGGATCACTGGCTATATGGAGACTGGGCGCCCGGCTACCACTTGACGAGCCTGGGGCTTTTTGCAGTCTTATTGGTGATGGTTTATCGACTGTATCGGGCACTAGAGCTGCCGGGGAGCGCTCTTGCCTGGGCGATGGCCATCATGGCCTTGAGCGACATTCACAGTCTGCCGGTCGGCTGGATCGCCAATCGCAATGCCTTGTGGGTGGGTGTGTTCCTGGTCGGGATGCTCCTGTCGCTACATGCTTACTGGGCGCGGGCAGGGCACACGATGCTGGTGTCGGCGGTCGTCTGCTTTCTGCTTGCATGCGGCGCGAAGGAGTCCGGGATCATCGGCCTGCCGGTGGCCGTTCTCCACGAATGGCTCTACCCGCGAGCGGCGTCCGCGCCGTCGTTGCGAGGCCGGCTCGCGGCGGTGGTCAAGTCGCGACCGCTCCTGGCCATCGTTCTTGCCGCCGGGGCCTATGTCTGCTGGTACGCGTCGGCCGGCTACGGAACGCAGTCACTTCTGTATCCGACTCCCTGGCGAGACCCGGGCCAGTATTTCTCGCGGCTGGCAACCATCATGCCGCTGGCCGGCGTAAGTCTGTTTGTCGGGTTCAGCGCCGACATTGCCGCGGCTTTGCGGGACACCATGCCATGGGTGCTGCCGGCGGCGGCAATCGTCTCGATCGCAGTCTTCTGGATTCTGGCTCGCACCATCCGCTGGACACCGGCGGCGTTCCTGGCGTTGGGCCTGGCCGTGTTCTCATTCATCCCGGAGGCCGGCGCCGATCCTTCGGACCGCTTGTTCCTCAACACCTCGATCGGAACCTCGATGCTGATCGCTCTGCTGCTGCACCATGTCGGGCGATGGAGCATAGCGCTGCGCGAGAGAAGAATCGCACGGTTGACCCTGGCTGCAATCGTGGTGTTCCGTGGGCTTCTGTTGCCCGTGCCGGGTACGCTGCTCCGCGGCTACTTCTTCTCAAGCATGGGGGGGCTGGATCGTGCGGCCATCGCCGCCGCCGACATCGATCGCGAACGCCCCGAGCCGCGTCACGTCCTCGTTTTCAACAGCCCCTCCAGCCTGCTGTCCACCTTCCAGTTGGCGACTTGGGCGGTCATGCATGACGATGCCGGAACGCGGATTCACCTGGTACAGATGGGCCGGCGCGGGCTGCAGTGGCACCGTCAGGATGATCGCCGGATGACACTGACCTCGCTGGGCACACCGCTTGGCGATCAGCGGTTCGAGCGTCTTTTCCGCACGGGTCGACCCGTCGAGCCCGGCACGATTCACTACCGCACAAGCGCGTTTGCAGCAATTCCGCTTGACGCGGAGCCGACCGGCGTGCGCAGAGTATTGCTGGAGTTCGACCGCAGCCTCGACGACGCGACGTACCAGTTCATGCTGTGGGAAAACGGACGTTTTGTGCGAGCGAGCCCGCCGCGGATCGGCGAAACGCGCACGATTCACGAGATCCCGCGTCCCTTCTTTCTCGTGCCATGATCGGTGGTCGTTGATCGCGCTTGCCGCCGACATGGGCCATCGCTAAGCTTCCGGAGACAATGAGCCAGCAGACAATGCCATCATGCCTGCCCGGCCCCCCGAGAAACGCCGCGCGAGGTGTCGCCTGCGGCATGGGTCTGGCCCTGATCGTTCTGGCGGCCCACGGAGTCAGCATCTGGGACGGTCTGTTCTTCGACGATCATTGGCACCGTGCGGCGTTCCGCAAGTACGGCTGGAGTCCTTCGGAGCTGATGGAGTCGGCGACGATCGATCTTTCCGGCAAGCTCAATCACCTCTGGTGGCAGGAAAGGCCGGCGGTCTGGCGGTATCCTCGCCCGGTGGCGATGGCGATAGCCAAGGCCGAGTTTGTTTTCAGCGACGGCGACCCAAGGATCATCCACGCCTGCGCCCTGTGCTGGCACTGGTTCATGGCTCTGCTGGTGTACTGGCTCGCGTTCCAGGCCGGCCTGGAACGACGTTGGGCCTTTTGTGCCGGGGTCCTGTTCATCATCCTGCCGCACTCGTTTTTCAGCCTTGGCTGGACGGCCGCCCGGAACGCAGTAGTGGGCACATTCTTCTTCACAGCGGCCGTCGCCGCGTACATGTCTGTGTCACTGGGATCGCCATCCAGATGGTTCGTCACTCGATGGATTCGCGAGGCGCTGCCGGTGTTATTGTGGATCCTGGCGATCCTCAGCCGTGAGACGGCGGTCATCTTTGCCTTTGTCATTTTCCTTCTCGACGTCAGCTACGGCGGCCGGCGACATTTCAGCCGGCGACTTCCTTACCATGCGGTCTTCTGGGTGCTGACGCTGGCGTTCGTCGCCTGGCGATGGACCAGCTTTGACGTCGGAAACGTGCCCGACATCTACTTCACGAAGTTGACCGGATGGAAGTCCGGCTACTGGGCCGCGAGCAAGTTGTTGCAGTTGCTTTTCTCACAGATTTTCTACACGCCAATGCTGATGGGACTGGCCACCTATCAGGGAGTGGCTCGCGAAGAGTTGTTGGCTCACGGGGTTATGGCCGTCCTTGTCGGACTGGTCGCGGTCTGGTACGTCGCCGTCTCCAAGGGCAAAGGGGGCCGCTGGGTATGGCCGCTGTGGTGCATCGCGGCGTTCGCTCCGGTCGTTCCGGTCTTTGCCATGCCGCACTTCAGCTACCTGGCGTCGGTGCCTTACGCGATTGTGGTCGCCATTCTTCTGGCGGGCGTGACGGCCGCGTGGAGGAAAACGGTCGCGTTTCTGGTCATCGGGGCGACGGTCTGGTCGCTAGGCGTCTACCGGCTGGCGTGGTGGGGAATCATCCGCTCGGAGCAAATCGTGTACACCGATATGGTCGAGTCGACCTCCCGGCCTCCGGCGCCGGGCGGCAAGCTTTTCTTCATCAACTTGCCGATTGCCGCCATCTACGCACCGGACGCAATGCGCGAGGCATGGACCACTGCCGACCTGGAGGGATACACGCTGACGTTCGCTCCGCATCCGCTCATGATGACCAAGCCCTGCGTCGTCGAACAACTGAACGACCATGAGTTCACCGTTTCCACGGAGCCGCCGGGCTACTTCTCCGGCCTGCCGGGGAAGATGCTGATCGACGGCATGCGACCGGGCTCGCCCCTGACTCCCGGCATGGTGATCAGAGGAAAACCGGGTTTTCCGTTTGACGCCACGGTGGTCGAAGCCGACCGTTCCGGCGTTCGGAAGCTTCGGTTCACGTTTCATCAACCGCTGGCCACCGAGAACTACCATTTCTACCTATCGTCGCCGGAACGAGCGGCATATCGGCTGACTTTCAACGCCGCGCCGACGGCCGGCGACGGCGGGGAGCTGTTCCGGCGAGCCAGATCCGCGGATCTCATCGAACGCGAGGCCGCCCGGTGGGAAATCCGCGACAAAGCATGGCCGATCGCAATCGCCATGGGCTCGCCTGTTCAGGAGTATCTCTCGCTGCAATCTGAAAGCTCACTGGACCGCGTCGAGCAGTGGTGGGCCGCCTACGATATCGGGCGGCGTTTCCAGGAGCATGTCGACTGGCGTTCGCGAAACGCGTGCGTGCTTCGGCAACGCGGCCTGTACTTCAAGGTGATGGACATTGTGGGCAGGTTCGTCGAGTCCGACTTGTATCTCACTGGCAGGAGATGATGCCGGGCCGGATGATCCCGGCGCCCGTCAACAAAACGATGACATCGGTTGCGTTCCACACTCCCAATCCACTCGACCTTCTCTTCTTCGCCTTTGACCGGGCGGGGGCCAGACTGTCATTGCCGGGCGCCTTCATTCACGCGCATCTGGAGATGGCCGGCCAGGTCGACGCGGAGGGGATGAAGCGGGCGCTTGCCGGGATTCATCGCCTCTATCCTGCCACGCAAGCCCGACTGGAATGCTCCGCGCTGGACGGCCGGCCCAGATGGCGACTGCACTGCCCGCCGTGGGACCTCAACCGTCTCGTTCGCGTCCATCACGTGAAGCCCGCGACCGAAGCGGAGATCCATCATCAGGTCGACGCACTCATCAACCAGCGCATTGATCTGGTCACGTTGCCGCCGCTGCAGTTTCATGTCCTGCGGGGTCTTGCTTCAGGCGACTGGGTTGTCGTTCGCTGGCCTCATGCGTTCATGGATTTCCGAGGCGGCTTGATCATTCTGGACGTCATGGAGCGCCTGTACCAGGAGGGAGTTGACCCTCTTTCTCTGCGCAGTGCGGGCGACGAACTGCTCGACGGGCTCGGACGCCGTCTGCAGGCCGAGGAGCGGAAAACGGCCCCGGCCGATGAGTTGCGGCCCGACATGGCCGGACGGCCCGTTGATCTGCAACTGCCACCGTGCCCCGACTTCCGCAACCTGGGGCCGCTGCGAACCGCCGTTCGACGTCTGGATCATCGGCAATGCTCGATCGCCCAAGAGATCTCGGCGAGAAGCTGTGCTCCGGCCAGATTTGGCGCCTATGTCCGTGCCTGCGCGATCCAGGCCTTGCACCGCGCGCTATCGGAATCGGCCGGTCACGGAAGCGTCTACTCCGTTCCATATATCCTCGAAGGCCGCGAACCGCCCTACCGCAGTCCCGTCTGCCACAACGTCTTCAGTCTCGATCGCCTGCACGTCCCGGTCGAGATGGCCCCCGATCGCGCGGCGGTCGCACGTTTTCTGCACGAAGGTACGGCTCAGATGATCCAGCGCAGCCTCGTAACGGGCCATTTGAAGCGGGTGCTCGACATCACGCGGCTGCCGCCGGCGATTCTCGGCGCCATCGTGCGGCACTCGTTGATCAACCCTCCGTCGGCCAGGGGGAGAGGCGATTTCGGCGCTCCGCCTTCGTTGCCGATGGGTTTCTCTCAGGCTTTCGGCCGCGATGGACGGCGGTTCTGCGGCGCGGAGCTTCGGTACGTGCATGCATTTCGTCCGCCGCTGCCTCGAGCCGGCATCGGTTTGCAGGTCGTTGCCGAGCAAGGACGGTTGGCGATCTGCGGCTTGTGTTACGAGGTTCGGTGGGCGATGATGAACCGCATCCTCGATGACTTCGTGGAGGCCTTGCTCAATCCCGGTTGAACGGGGGACGCGACCCTTGTGAAGGATGAACGAGACGACCAGAACCGGCAATGTCACGACGTTGGGTAAACGCCTTGCCCCGATATCAGGAACTCAATCCGCTCGACCTGTACTTCTTCGCCGCCGACCAAGCGATGCGGCGAATCGGCCTTCCGGGCACGAACATCCACCTGTGCCTCGAATTGAACGGTCGTATCGACGTGGACGGTCTGAAACGTGCGGTGCAGGCCCTGTGGCGCGTCTATCCGGCCACGGGCTCCCGGCTGGAACGTTCCGACGTGACAGGCCGCCCGCGCTGGCGGCTTGATAGCTGCCCCGCCGACGCGTCCTGTGTGATCCGGATCTGCGAACTGACCGATGCGAGCGAACACGATATCCACGGCCGGATCGAGGCCCTGCTCAACGAGCCGATTGATCTGCGCGGCCTGCCTCCGGTTCGGTTTGTCGTGCTTCGCGGGCTTGCCGAAGGCGACCGGCTGGTGGCTCGCTGGCCTCATGCCCTGATGGATGGCCGCGGAGGCGTCACCCTGCTGGAAGAGCTTAACCGCCTTTACCGCGAGTCGGCCGACCACCGGTCTTGCGCGTCCGCAGGGGACGAGTCCCGCCGCGATTTCGCGGACCTGCTGCGAGAGGCCCCGCTGGTTCTCAAACCACGGGAGGTGCTCAGCAGTGGAACAAGTCTGCGTCCAAGAGATTGGCGAACCGTTCGCCTGAGCGACGGGATTCGCCTTGACCAGCTCGGGCCCGTCCGATTCATGCTTCGCCGGCTGACCGCCGAGCAGGCTCGCGAGGCCAGGGCGATCTCGTTGCGCGTGTGCGGTTTCGCCCGTTTCGGAGATTTCGTGCGAGCCTGCGCCATCCGGGCCCTTGACCGCGTCGCGCCCAAGCCGTTGCCGCACAACGCCGGGTACTGCACGCTGAATCTGATCGATCTCCGAAAACGCAGACAGGCCGCACCGGTCTGCCGCAATCTGACGAACGCCCTGCCGATGTATGTACCCGCGCGGATCGCGCAAGACCGAAGGGCGGTCGCCGACCTGGCAAGGGACCAGATGGCGGAAATGCTGCAATCGAGAACCATGCTCTTGAGGCTTGCGACCGTCCATCGATTCACGCTCCTGCCCACGAGCCTGCTGGTCAACGTCCTGCATCAAAGGCTCATCGCGACGGGGCTCAGGGGCATGCCGACGGGCATGGGAAATGCGCCCTCACTGCCGCTCGGCCTGATCGGTTCATTCAGCAAGGGAATGTCCACGTTCTGCGGCGCGGAACTGACGAACGTTTACGGATTGCGGCCGGTGCCCTTCCAGACGGGGATCTCGGTTGACGTCAACGAAGCTCAGGACCGACTCAACGTCGCCGCGATGTACTATGAACCGGCCATCAGTACGGCGAAGATGGCCGCATTTCTGGACGACTTTGCGGCTAGCCTGGTGAGCATGGAGTAGCGCACCGCACCGGCAGCCCCTTGTCGAGCCTTCCGGTGTCAAAGCACGGCTCGCAGGTTACTCGCCTGATTAACAGGCCTCACATCCGATGTGCCGCACCGGAAACCGAAGGCGTGCAGTCCCGGGCAGAGATCAGAAACAATGCTGCTTTTCTACCGGGTCGGTCAGGCTACCGCCCGCCCTTTCCTGGCCGCTCTCTTCTCGGCCTTCTCGGCTTTCAGTTTTACCCGGTCCACGATGATCTGTTGCCAGATCTCGTTCGCCTTTTTCGTGTCACCTTTGCGACTTGCCTTCTGGGCTTCTCGCTGCTTGCTCTTGAATGCTTTTGATTTTCTGGGCATCACGACTCCTGATTGCACACCCGAGTGCGCGTTACGCTCACCGTGAGCGCGACGCCACTCGTCCACGAACCGCCCGCATCCACGAATGAAACCAATCCCAGTCTGCGGGCAACCCGCGGCGTACCCGGTTGCCAACTGATTGAGTTGTGATTTCCCGAAAGGCCTGTGTGATCCTGCCGTCCGGTTTCGTGCCCCTATTATAGCACGCGACCCTGCTTTAGCCACCCCCGGAATGCCGTCCGAACGCAAGAACCGGGTGCATGTCGGAGGATGAGCCGCGAAACGGTCGCCGCGAGGATCATTTCCAGGCAGCCTCGACGGCAAGACCAGCGGGTTCATTGGAGAAGCTGATCAGGATCGTCTGGTCCTCCTGAGTCCACCGCGCGTCCCGTCCGTCACCGGAGAGATCGCGGGCGGTCACGCCTGACAGGCGCCTGCCGGCCGTGAAGAGGCGCACCAATCCAGGCGTCTCCAGGGGCCCACGAATCACGATCCGCAGCCGGTCCTGCCCGGCGCGCTCTTCGACCAGGCGATGGGTCGCGTGCAGCACCTTGGGTTTGCGGCTCCCGGCGGTTGTGACCTCCACGATGTCGGTCACATCGCGATAGATGCCGCTGGTACCGGGCTTGATTTCAACGTCCTTGAGCACGGCCAACCGCGGATCAACCACATCGACAAACGTGCCAGGCAACCTCAACGCTTCCCGGCCTGCCCTGGCAATGACAAACGGACCTCGCTTGACGCACAGATAACCCGGCGTTGGCAGCTCTCGTGACGAATCGGCCCTGGACCAGGCCTGTTTGAGCAACGGCAGGTACACCTCCTGCACGTTTTTCCGCCGGCCGAACTCTCGCGGCGACGTCGGCCGGCGCAATACCCATCCTTTGCCCACCGGCGATTCACCGGCCGCATCGACGTCGTTCAGTCCGAGCTCCGCCATCAGGTGATGAAGCGGCGAAGGGTACCCCGCCTTGCGCCACCATAGCCTCGCCCCTCCGAGATCGTCTGCTTCTCCCAGAATCACCAGCACCCCGCCGTTCTTCACCCAGCGAGCCAGTGCCACATTCGGCTGGGCCTCCATCGGCTTGAACGCCTCGTATGAAAGCACGATGACCTTGAAGCGTGACAGGTACGTGGGTTCGCTCATTCGCTCGAGGATGCACGCCGAGGCAGGCACGCCGGCGCTGACCAGCGGCATCATCAGACCGTAGGCAACCTGAAGCGAAGGCGGCGGCTCCTTCTCCCACATGAGCGTATCGGACACGGCGACTCCGATCCCATCGACTGAACGGACTGTATCCGTTTTGCTCTGCGGCAGGTGAGGATTCCACGTGCCCCCCAGGGGGACTTCCTGGAGGACCTGCGTGGCCGACAGCACGATCGTCCGGAATCGCTCCGGAGCAGGGGTACCGCCGCCTGTCGTATGCCCCTTCAGAAAGATCCGTTCGGGCCAGGGCATCGCTTCGTACGAGTCCACCTCCGTGAACATGAGCATGGCGGCCGTGCAGTGAACGTACCATTCCTCGAACTCGCTCCACTTATGGTTCGGATCGTCCTCGACGGGATCCACCAGCAGCCACAGTTTGCGGTTTCCGCCGGAGGCCAGGGCCACGAAGAAGTCATAGAGACAGTAGGCCGAGTCGAAGAAAGTCTTGTCCGGCGAATCGTAATTCCATATCGCCCAGTTGACCGGTCCCGTCCATATCTGCCCAATGTATCCGTCCGACCCTTTGATCTTCAACGACGTTCCCAAAGGGGCGGTGAGCCGCGACGCCACGTTGCTGTAAATGCTGTGAATGGGCACGACAAAGTCGACCCGGCGACCCAACTCCCGCGAACGACGGTCCACTGCCTGGCATAACCGCTCCTGGAGTTTCACATACAGGTCGGTCTTCAGTTGGGCGGTAAGGTAGCGGGCCTCGGGTGAGGCGTTTTCGGGCTGCCAAGGCACCCCATAGCTTTCGACCCACAGCTTGCGGAACATCTCCTCGTACCCCGTGTCGACGTGAGCCAGGGGCTCCTCCGGCAACACGGCGTCCGCTCCGGCGTTGACCGATTCGACCGCCATTTCCTCGAGGTAGCGAATCCAGCCCTCAGTCGGAAGCATATACGGTCGAATGCCAGCACACATTCGCACCTGGCCCTTTTCGTCGCGCTCGACTTCCTGCGGATGCGGGATTCCATCCCACTTGCCGGTCCAATACTCGTTGGTCGCATCGGAATCGGCGAAGAACATGCGACCGACGATATAGCCGTGCTGCTTCCACGAGCCGATCATTCCGGCCAGCCTGGCCGGATCCTCGCCATGCCGGTGAACAATGACGCTGTCGACCGCCAAAGCGATCCGCGGCTCATAGGGCGTGTTGGTCTGGAAGCACGTCTTGGCCTTCATGAACGGCTGCGGACCCGCGGCCTGCCGGCCGAACGCCTCCGGAACCGTGACACACGCGCAAAAAGCGATCAGCACATTGGTTGCCCTCACGTCACGACTCCTCCTCGATCCGACGCTCCCATTCCGCGTTGAGAGCCGCAAGCTCGGCGCGCAGCGACTCGACCTCGCCACGGAGGGCCCGTGCCCGTTCGGCATCACGATACACGGCCGGATCGGCAAACATGGCCTCGGTCGCGGCCAGCTTCTCTTCCCGGTCCATGATCTCCCGTTCGAGCCGGTCCAGCGACCAAGCGACAAACGGCGACACCGGACCGTCAGAGGGGGGCGGGGCTCGCTTCACTGCCCGTCTGGCGCGCATTCTGGCATCCCGTCGGGCCTGCTTGCGGGCCTCTTCCTCGGCCTCAAGACGCTCCTTCTCTCGCTCGGCGACCCGGTGCTCATAGGTTGACCAGTTGCCGATCATCAGTTCGTACCTGCCGCGCTCCGGCAGCACAAGCAGCCGGTTGACCACGCGGTCGAGGAAGTAGCGGTCGTGGCTGACCAGCAGAATCGCCCCTTCGTATTCGATGAGCGATTCTTCCAGTGCCTCGCGGGCGGGGATGTCCAGATGGTTGGTCGGCTCATCCAGGATCAGCACCTGGGGGTTGTCCCAGACCAATCGGGCCAGCATCACCCGGCTCTGCTCGCCTCCGGACAAATCGCCCACCCGCTTGTACACGTCGTCGCCGATAAACAAGAACCTCGCGAGGAAAGAGCGAATGCGTGCCTCCAGGGGCCCCGTGGGTCGCTCGACGATCACGTCGATCACGCGGTGGTCCATGTTCAACCCGGCATGCTCCTGGTCGTAATAGCCGACCTCCAGGTTCTCGAACAGCCGCACCTCGCCGGCGTCCGGAGCGATCTGCCGCATAGCCATCTTCAGCAGCGTACTCTTGCCGACGCCGTTCGGTCCGATGATGCCGATCTTCTCGCCGCGGTAGATCTCCAGGTTGAAATCGTCGAACAAGACGACCTGGCCGTACGCTTTGCGAACGCCGGTGCATCGCAGGACCATTTCGCCGGCCCGGCGGCCAGGGGTGAGCCGGATGGCCATGCGACGCTGCATGTGCGAGGGCCTCTCGACCACGGAGCCGTCGCGCTCCAGGCGCTCGACGTGCCTGAGCCGGCCGGACGCCTGCCGTGAACGCGACTTGTCGGCCTTGACCCGCTCGGCATACTCACGCTGATGCTGAAGCCATTCCTGCTGTCTGGCGTATTCCCGCTCGGCGGTCAACTGGCGCGTCAGTTTGCTCTCGGCGTAGTCGGAATACGCGCACGGGTAAACGGTGATCCGCTTACGATCCAGGTCAGCGATCTTGGTCACGACCCGGTCGAGCAGGTAGCGGTCGTGGGATACGATGACGGCCGCTCCGTCGTATTGTGCCAGGAAGTTCTCCAGGAAGCGCGTCGCCTCGATGTCAAGGTGGTTGGTCGGCTCGTCGAGCAGCAACAGGTCGGCCTCCTGCAAGAGCATCTGGGCCAGGGCCGCCCGGCATTTCTGCCCGCCGGACAGGGCGGATATCGGCAGGTCGTAGGACGCCGGAGTGAATCCCAGCCCACCTAGGACCATCTTGACCAGCGTCTCGTACTTGTAGCCCCCGGCCGCTTCCAGCCGATGCTGAAGCTCCTCGTACTCGGCGAGGAGATCTTCGTACTGGTCGGTGTCATGATGATCGGCCAGCCGCTGGGCCACCTCCGCCACCCGGGCATCGAGCCCCCGCAGATGGTCGAAGGTGGTCGCGACCTCGGCCAACAGCGTGTTGGACGAATCGAGCTGGGGCTCCTGAGGCAGGTAGGCGATCCGCAAATCCCGATTCCTGGCGACGGTGCCGACGGCCGGACTCAACTGGCCGAGAATCAGCCGGAACAACGTTGTCTTGCCTGAGCCGTTAGGTCCGACAAGACCCACCTTTTCGCCCCGGTGGATCGTCCAGTCCAGACCGTCGAAGAGCACTTGCCCCTCATAACCGAAATGAACATCCTGGAACGACACAATCGCCATGTCGCGATGATATTCGACGACGGGAGGCAAAGCCAACCACGCACGAGAGGGTTCAGGCCGCCAGCGTGGCTCGCCTGCGACGCGATCCGGGATACGGTTCTTGCCGCTCAAGATCCCGGCTCCAACAGGCACGGACTTTGCAGGCGGCTGCCGCGTGGCGAATCGGCACGCGCCGGGCGTGAATGAGGATCGGCATGCTTGCGACAGAGAGCCCGGTCAGTATTTGAGGTCAGCGGCGTCGCCGCTTGATGCAACGAGGTCTGAGCGCCCCAGGCTCACCTCGGCAGCGGCGTCAGGATGATGTTGCGGTATTCGATCGGAGCGCCCTCGGATTGCAGGCAGATGGCCCCGCGGGTTACGCTGCAGTTGGTGGCATGATTGACCAGCTCCCCGTTGACCCGGACGATCACCTCGTCGCCCTTACAGGTAATTTCCATGTGATTCCACTCGCCCAGCGGCTTTTCTGAGCCGTCGGTCAGGTTGAGGTGCCGGCGGCCCTGCTTGCGGGCCTGCTCGTTCTCGACGTCCAGCTCGGTGCCGATGACCCAGAAATCGCCCGCATTGCCTTTTTCCAACTGAACCTCGATCGACTTGGGCCAGATGCCGAGGGTGCGCGGGGTCGAGGTGTGAACGAGAACGCCGTTGTTGCCTCCCTGAGTGCCAGGCGGCCATCGCCACTCCAGGCTGAGCACGTAATCACCGTATTCATCCAATGTCCGCAGCACACCGCCGGGCTCTCCTTTGCAGTGAAGGACGCCGTCGGCGACCGACCAGACATCCTCCATCTTCACGCCCTCCTTGCTCAGATCGCAGGTCCAGCCGGTCAGGTCACGGCCATTGAAGAGCTGGATGGCCGTGGGCATCTTCTCCACGGGAGCAGGGGCCACGCCACCGCCCTTCTCGCACCCGGAAGTCATGACCAGCAAGCCCAAAATCACTACCAGTGTATGCCGCATGGTATCGCTCCTGTCGGACAATGCCCCGACGTCCGCCGCCACACCTTGCCCGGCCACGAGGCCGGATCTTGCCGCGACATTCTACGTTCCGCTCGCCGGGACCGCCACCCACAGCATCTGCGCTGCTGAGCCTTTCGCCCTCGTGTGCGCGCGGCGGATGCCATTTGCCGCTTGCATCCCGAGCCTGTGTCGAGGGGCTTGCCCGCCGGCGCATGCCGCCCCTACCGAAAGCGGTGCCGGCGCGACGGCAAGAGGGTCGCTGCCGCCGGGTCCGTGACGGAATCGGCCGCCTTCGCTGTGGTTTTTTGGGGTAGCGGCAGATGCAAGCCGGAAACAAGCCGCTTCAGCGGCTTTTCCCGAAGGGCCAATAGCCAGCCGTTTGACGGCTGGTTCTTGATCGGGCACCCGTGTCTCTCTCCCTGTCTTTTCACAGTGAGGCCGTTTCAACAGGCTTTTCTGGAAGTTCGTTGAAACGGGCTGGAATTGTGGAAAGGGACGACGGGTGTTGTCGCGAACCACCGGCCGTACAATGCCCGGCCCATCAGCCCGTCCACCTTCGGCGTGATCTGCCGACCTTCGGCGAAAAGACCTTCCGAAGGGGGTCGGTTACTCAGCCTCGTCCGTCTAACACAACCCGCCAAACACGTGACGCACCCGCCGCCGCCCGATCGCCGGCCCGCTGGCCGCGAGGCGGCACGAGTGCTACACTGTGTTGCGCGGCACCGGCCTTTCAGTCACTTGTCGTGATTAAGGGACAGCCAGTCCGCCGCAGGAGGCCGCGTCATGCCGAGACTGCTCTATGTTGAAGCTTCGCCTCGCAAGGAACGCTCGACTTCGATTCGCGTCGCCGGGGAATTCCTTGATACGTACCGCGATGCTCATCCGCGCGACGTCGTTGACGTAGTGGACCTGTGGCAGGAGGAGCTTCCGCCGCTTGACGGTGAGGCCATCAACGCCAAGTACGCCATCCTTCATGGTCAGTCGCACTCGACCGCTCAGGCGGCCGCATGGGCCAAAATCACAGCCGTCGCTGATCGTTTCACCTCGGCCGACAAATACCTCTTCAGCCTCCCCATGTGGAATTTCGGAATCCCTTACAGGCTCAAGCACTACATCGACGTGATCACCCAGCCCGGACTCACCTTCACCTTCTCGCCCGCCGAAGGCTACAAAGGAATGGTCACCGGCAAGGCCGCCGCGGTGATCTATGCCCGCGGCGGCGAGTACCAAGGCGACGGCGCATCGTGGGATTTCCAGAAACCTTACTTCGAGTTGTGGTTGCAATTCATCGGCTTCACCGACGTCCGGGGCATCGTGGTCGAACCCACACTGGGTAACCGCGACGCCACCGAGAAGTCCAAGGCCGCGGGGTGCGAGCTGGCCCGCCGGACGGCCATTCATTTCTGAACCGGGGCAGACGGTCGCGGGCTCGTGAGAGGAAGCCCGTCACGGTCCCTGTCGGAAAAGGCCTCGCCATCGCCAGCCAGGACGGCCCTCACGAACTCTGCATCAGACTTCATCACCCGGCCACTCCATCCGCCCCGGCTAACATCAGAAGGACGGGCTTGACGCCAGAGGCGCTACAAGGAAACGATGACATATGGGCGCTTTCTTGAAACGCGACCTGGCACGGTGATCCCGGCAGGTGCGGCGGGACACCTAATCCGAGGCAGGCCCAGTTGGTCGCAGGGGATGGACCAACGACCGGCCCGGGGGCTGCCCTCCATGGAACACGGCAACCTCGCGCCGTTGCGCTAATTGTCAGCCGGCTTCATCCTGTAATCGGCCGGCTTGAGGCCCTTCTTGTGACCTGCAAAACCGAACGGTGACGGCTTGTATTCGCCGACGATCTCGACGTTGGCCCTCGGCGGGATCTTCTCCTCCAGACCCAGGCACCAGTAGGCGGCGTTGACCAGCAGTCGACGCAAACCCTCGTTCTCCAGATCGGTTGCGGCTCCCATCGTGGTTGTGAACACGCGGCCCGCCTCCCCCTTGGCGCCTTGATAGGTCTTGGTCCAGGCGATGGGCATCATCGGATCATTCTGTTTGCCCGATACCGGCTTGTCCGTGGGTTTCATCCCCTCCAGAACCTGGCCCAGGACCACGGGCTCGCTGTCGCCGGGCAGCGGCAAACGCACGGTGTAGACATCGGTAGGTCCCCAGATATCCTCGCAGCCGCGGACGATCGGGTGATCCTTCATCCCCGGCGCGATGACGCCGCGAGAACTTTGCTTACCGTGATGACCGTGGTGACTGATCCAGGTTTCGCCGAGAATGCGACGGCCGAAACCGCCATCCCAGCCCTGCACCTTGCTGTCAAAGCTGTAGCGCTCGTAGGTCTTGCCCTTGGCGATCTTGAACGCGTGAGTCGCCGTCCGCATACCAATGATCGGCTTGCCCGATGACACGTACGCGTCGATGTACTTCATCTGCTCGTCGGGCAGATCACGGAAGCGCGTGGCGATGATCATGAGGTCGGCTCTTTCGAGCGCCTCAAGGCCCGGGATGTTGTCCGGAACCGTGGGATCGATCATACCGCTTTTCGGATCCACCGCGAAGAGCACGGTGCATTTGAATCCGTGATGCCTGGCAAGGATCTTGCCGAGTTGAGTGAGGGCTTCCTCTGAGCGATATTCCTCATCGCCCGAGACCAGAACAACGTGCTTGCCCTTTCCCGGACCGTCAGGGCCTTCATACATAACCCACAGCTCACCGTGACGCGCAGAGTCGGCATCCGCAGCCGCGGCCGCGGGCAAGCTGAGCGACGTGAGAACCGTGGTGATCGCGACAACAGGCCAGATTGAGTCTTGCCTCATACCCGGCATCTCCTTTCGCGGACGGAGGCGGACGTTCTGGGCGTCAATTCCCCCGCACTGACTGCCATACCTCAGAGGCCCGCGAGTATAAGACGGCCGCCAATCTCTGTCGAACCAACAAGGACAACAAAAAACGCTCGTCTACTGTTCGGGACTTGCGTTCAACAGTCAACCGAACGAACAGATCCTGTGCCCTGTTCTTCGTCCCACGCGCAGCGCCGCAGCCCAAGATGGGCGAACTGCCCACGCCGGAGAGCTTAAAGAGACCGGCCCGATATGCACCAGCTTCATTCTGTCGGCTGAACCTTTTCTTTATCTGTTCCCTTGAAGAGACCCAAAATGTGCTTGATACAGACGGATCCGCAGGCGTAATATGTCTTAAGTCTGGGAGCGCGAAGGCAGGATACTCTCCGGAATCCCGGGATGTCCGACGGGGCCAGCGGGCGCGGGCCGTTCGCTGGAACCGAGCCGACGTGCGGCATCTCCAATGGCAACTATCCTGGCCTCGAGAGGCAGTGTCAACTCCTGTGTAAATTGCTCCGGGGCATCGCTCCGAGTACTCTCCTCATGCTGCATGGGTCTTGGTTTTCTTCCTCGTTTCTGCCGGCAGCGGGACCGTCGGACAGAGGTGGGCTGATTTCAATCGCCGCCACCGTTTGCTCAGACGTTCCAGCACCTGGTGCATCAGCCACACCCCGCTGCGGGTCTTCTTGAACCGCTTGGCCGCGTTGGTCCGCAGCCGCACCGTCGCGAACACCGACTCGATCGGATTCGTCGTCCGCAGGTGCGACCAATGGGCCTCCGGGAAACGATAAAACGTCAGGCACCGGTCCAGATCGTCGGCCAAGCAGTCCGCCGCCCGATCGTAACCCGCCTCCCGCAGATCACCGATCACCGCCGCCGCCAGCTTCCGGGCCGCCTGCTCGCTGTCCGCCTGCCAGATCGCCCGAATACGCCGCACCCAGCTCGGACGTTCCCTGAGCGGCAGCTTGTCCAGCACATTCATCGTCTTATGGTTCGTGCACCGCTGTTGGGCCGAATGGGGACTCTGCTCGTCGATCGCCGCCCACAACCCCAACGCCCCGTCCGCGATCCAGCAGGCCGGCTCGTTCAGGCCCCGCTTACGGCAATCCCGAATCAGGTCGCCCCAGCTCTCCACGCTCTCGCGGTAGCCCTCCCGCAAGGCGATCCGATGCTTCTTTCCTTCGGTATCCGCCCCGATCAGCACCATCAGGCACGCCTTTTCCGTGCCCAGCCCCGCCTTCAGGTAGATCCCGTCCGCCCAAATGTACACGAACTTCCTGCCGCTCAACTCCTGTCGGTCAAACGCCTCGTATTGCTCCTTGAACTGCCGGCTCAGCCGGCTGATCGTGCTCGGCGAGAGCGGAGCCTCCGACCCCCACCAGCAGCCGCAACGCCGGCTCGAAGTCTCGCGTCGCCAGCCCTTCGACGAACAGGTTCAGGAACGTCTCGTCAATCGTGTCGCTGCGTCGCTGGTGCTTCCGCAGGATCCTGGACTCGAAGGGCTCTTGGCCCTCGGGAATGTCCCGGACCCGAGGAGCCGCCAGATCGATCGTTCCCGACCCCAGCGTCAGCCGCCGGGATGTGCTGCCGTTGCGGTAGCCACGGTATTCCTTCGTCCGCTCGTACCGCACACGCCTCAGATAGGCGTCCACCTCTTCGTTCAGCGCCTCGGTCAGCATCCGCCGGGCTCCATCTCGGGCCAGTTCCTCCAGATGATCCCGAACCACCGCCTGAGCTTGGTCTGCGTCCACCTGATATTCGCTCTTGACGTTTCTTCGCCGATCGATTCTCGTACCCATCAGGCCACCTCCTTTTAACTGGTTACAAAACCATCACTTATGGAGGATGCCCCTCTCTTGTCAATTTCCACAGATAATGAGACTATCTCG
>DAOOIV010000071.1 GCA_035384605.1 Phycisphaerae bacterium | reverse complement strand
ACCTCGGCAAGCTGAAAGACCGCAAAGACCTGATGGCCGTGCTCGCCGAGGTCTATCCGAAGTTCAAGCATTTCCATCGCGTCCAGAACTCCGGCCAGATTTGGGCCTTTGTCCATCGCATGTCGCCGGGTGACTGGGTATGCGTGCCCAGTAAGCGTAAGACGATTCACGTCGGCGAGATCACCGGGCAGTACACCTTCGTGGCCGACCAGTGGTGTCCTCGTCTGATAGTCTCGGCCAAGTGGGCATGGGCGTCGGCGGGAACGTACATGCATCCGGCGGAACCTGTCGGTCGCCCACTGGCGCACGGCCCGCTCATCCAGCGGCGCGCCGGCGGCGGCCGCAGATCGGACAATCCGCTTGCACCCCCGGCATCGCTCCTGGTTTGGCGTATTTTCGCCAAACCGTTATACTGACACCCTCAATCGTTCGTCCAGAGTCCGTCCAACAGGAGGATCGCAAATGTCTCTGAGTCGTCGCCGTTTTCTGTCACAGTCTGCCTCATTGAGTGCCTTCGCCGTGGTCGGCAAGGCTGTTGCCGCCAAGGCCGCCGAGCAACCTGCGGCCATGCCTCCGCCCAAGCGGGGAGCCAACGAGAGAATCCGTGTCGCCGTGGCGGGCATCAATGGGCAAGGCACCTCGCATATGGGCGGCTATGCGGGCATGAAGGACGTCGAGATCGTCTATCTCGTCGATCCGGACTCCCGCTTGTTCGAGAGCCGCGCCAAGAGCGTCGAGGACAAGGCCGGGTATCGACCCAAGTGCGTGCAGGACATCCGCAAGGTCCTGGAGGACAAGTCGGTTGACGTTGTGTCGATCGCAACCCCTAATCACTGGCACTCGCTCATGACCATCTGGGCCTGCCAGGCGGGCAAGGATGTCTATGTCGAGAAGCCGATGAGCCACAACATTCACGAGGGTCGCATCGCCGTCGAGACCGCCCGCAAGTACAATCGTATCGTCCAGCACGGCACGCAAAGCAGGTCGGACATGAAGTGGGCCAAGGTCGTCGCCGCGATCGCCTCCGGCAAGCTGGGCAAACTCTTGATCTCACGGGCCCTCTGCTACAAGCCCGGCGGTGGTCACAACACCCGCGGCGACCTGGGTTTCAAGCCTTATACGAACCCGCCCAAGGAGTTGGATTTCGACCTTTGGCTCGGGCCGGCCCGCAAACAGCCTTACCATGAGAACCTTGTCCACTACCGCTGGCACTGGTTCTGGGATTTCGGCAACGGCGACCTGGGCAACCAAGGCGTGCACCAGATGGACATCGCCCGATGGGGAATCCCCGGAGCCACGCTGCCCAAGAGCGTCTACAGCTTCGGCGGGCGCCTGGGCTTCTTTGACCAGGGCGAGGCGGCCTGCACGCAGATGGCGGTCATGGATTTCGGCGAGACCAAGCTCATCTTCGAAACCCGCGGCCTCAAGAGCCCCAAGTACATGGGCGTCGATGTAGGAAACATTTTCCATCTCGAAGCCGGCGACATCGTCAACGGCAAGTTCTATCCCAAGGGCAGCAACGAAGAGGCCCCGCTGCCGGAAGTCGAGGCTACCCGAGGTCCCGGTGGCGATCGGCTGGTCAATTTCCTGGCCGCCGTCAGAAGCCGGAAAGTCTCGGATCTCAATGCCGATATTCTCGAAGGCCACTACTCCAGTGCCCTTTGCCATCTGTGCAACATGTCGATCCGGCTCGGAAGCAAGATCCCGTTCCGTCCGAGAGATACGACTCTTGAGAGCGATCCGGTCGTCCTGGATCTGCTCGAACGCACGGAACAGCATCTGGCTGAAAACGGCGTCGATATCGAGAAGAGCGGTTTCGTCCTCGGTCGCAAGCTGGTCGTCGACGCCGGGACGGAGACGATCGTTGACGACCCGGAGGCGAACCAACTGCTGACCCGGCATTACCGCAAGGGGTTCGAGGTGCCCGACAAGGTCTGAACACCCTCGCCGGCCTCTATCGCTTGCCCCGGGGCGCCTGCTTGTCCGAGCGGGTGCCTCGCTTTTTACGGCAAGGGTGTGTTGTAGCCCCTTCTCGCGTATGATGACGGCCCCGAAAGGAGGAACGCATGATTCTGGCCGAGATGATCGCTCAAATCCTCAGTTACATACTCCAGCAGATGGTCGGCACCCTGGTCTCGAACCTGCTCAGCAATTGGTTTGGGACGGGAATGTGATCGGACTGCCGCGTGGGAGCCGCTATGCGACCTTCGTACGAAGTCCTCAGAGAAGCCGCCGACAAGATCGGCGTGAAAGCCCTGGCCGCCACGCTGAGGCTTTCCCCTGCCCTGGTCTACAAATGGTGCCAGGAATACGACGAGAACGATCCTGACACCAGCGGGGCACGCAATCCGCTGGACCGCCTGGCCGACATCATCGATGCCACCGGAGATGTCGAAGTCGTCAACTGGCTCTGTAACAGGGCCGGTGGTTTCTTTGTCCCTAATCCGGAAATGACCGTCCGCGACTTCAGCACCGACCTGCTGCTCGGCACGCAGCGACTGGTCAAGGAATTCAGCGACATGCTCGAGGAAGTCAGCCGGTCGGTGGCCAACGACGGGGCGATTCAGCCCAGGGAAGCCGAGCGAATCCGTCGGCATTGGGAAACGCTCAAGCGGGTGGCCGAGGCCTTTGTCGTGTCGGGTGAGTCCGGCCTGTTCAATCCGCCGTCGAACAGCCGTTTTTGAACTCCCGACTCGTTGTTCACGTCGTTTTCTCGGGCTTGCCCGGCAACGCGATGAACGTCGCCAATGCGACCGCGCACGTCGTCTCAACCTCATCCTTGATGCAGACCACGTCGCATTGACAGACCGTCAGAGTCTTGCCCGGCTTGACGACCGAACCGCGGGCGATCAGCCGCTCGCCCTTGGCGGGTGCAATGAAATTGATCTTGAACTCGGCGGTCACCATCGAGGCGTCCGACTCCGTCAGGCTGAAGGCCGCATACCCCGCCGCCACATCCGCCACCGTGGCCACCAGGCCCCCATGAAAGTAGCCGTGTTGCTGCGACAAATGCTCGCCGAAGGCAACCTCCATCTCGCAATACCCGGGCTGCAGGTCGATCATCTTCACGCCGAGATGCCGCAAAAACCCCTGGCGACTGAAGCTGGTCCGCATCCGCTGCCGGAAACCGGGATCAGGACTCGTGAATCGGGTTTTCACTCGATACCTCATGCTCCCATCTGCACGTTACGGGACTTGAGCCGTCGTGTTCTGATCGTCTTGTATCGTTCCTGGATCCCCTGTCAAGGCTTTGGCGAGTAATGGAATACGAGCCCTTGCTCGCACCGCGACGCGCCGCCGTCGTCGGCCTGCTCTCCTTCCGTTCGGCCGGCGGGCGCAGCGCAGCCCTCCGACGGCAATGTCGAGAAAGCCCGTTGCTGCTCGGGCTGCTCGCCGGTTCCATCCCGGTTTCCTCCCCGGGCCACACCGCCGGCCCCGGTTTGCTTTTTTGCCGCGTGCAGACTATTTGTAGGCCCTGAATGGACCCGCCGGTCGTTTCCGGACCGGTTCCCTCCCTGCGATTTGAGGTATGGTATGACAAGCATGGCCACGATAGCGTCGGATTTCGAAGCTTACCCGACCATCAAGAACACGGATCCCGCGGTTTACAGAGCTCTGACCGCCGAAGGCGAACGGCAGGCATTCTGTCTTGAACTGATCGCTTCGGAGAACCACGTTTCCCGCGCCGTGCTCGAGGCGGTCGGCTCCATCCTGACCAACAAGTATGCCGAGGGTTACCCTGGAAAGCGATACTACGGCGGCTGCAAGCACGTCGACGAGATCGAAGATCTGGCCCGCGAGCGCGCCAAGCAACTGTTCCACTGCGATCATGTCAACGTTCAGCCGCATTCCGGCAGCCAGGCCAACATGGCCGCCTACATGGCCGTCCTCGAACCGGGCGACACCATCTTGTCGCTGAACCTGTCTCACGGCGGCCACTTGTCCCACGGGATGAAGGCCAACTTCAGCGGCAAGTTCTACAACGTGGTCCACTACGGCGTCGATCCCCGGACCGAAGTCTTCAATTTCGATGAGATCCGACGGCTGGCTCGGGAATGCCGGCCCAAGATGATCGTCACCGGGGCCTCAGCCTACCCTCGGACGATCGACTTCGCGGAATTCGCGGAGATTGCCGCCGAGGTCGGCGCCTACCACATGGCTGACATTGCCCATATCGCCGGCATGGTCGCCGTCGGACTCCACCCCTCGCCGGTGCCCTGCGCTGATTTCGTCACCACAACGACCCACAAAACCCTGCGCGGCCCCAGGGCCGGCATGGTCATGTGCAAGGCCCAGCACGCCAAGGCCCTCGACTCGAGAGTGTTCCCCGGCTTGCAGGGCGGACCGCTCATGCACGTGATCGCGGGCAAAGCGGTTGCCTTCGGTGAGGCCCTCAAGCCCGAGTTCAAGCAGTACCAGGAGCGGATTCTCGCCAACGCCCAGGCCCTCGCGGAAACCCTCAGGAGCTTCGGATATCGACTGGTCTCCGGCGGCACCGACAATCACCTGATGTGCGTGGATTTGCGACAGGTGCATGCCGACCTGACCGGAAAACAGGCCGAAACGTGGCTCGAAATGGCCGGCGTCATCGTGAACAAGAACATGATCCCCTTCGACGAACGCAAGCCGACGGAAACGTCCGGCCTTCGCATCGGCACGCCCGCCGTGACCACCCGCGGCCTCAACACCGCCGAGATGCGAATCGTCGGCGAGTTCATCCACAAGGTACTCTCGAGCCGCGGCGACGAGGGCGCGATCGCAAGTGTTCGGCACCAGGTGCGAGAAATGTGTCAGCAATTCCCGATGCCGCATTGATGGGTATTCCTGTTCCAGCCCGATCCGTCTTGCTGTCGGTCTCGGCCTTGGCTTGGACCGCGACGTGTCTTCCCGGCTGCGCGGTGGGAAAGGTTCAGATGCTGCCCCTGATGCGCGCCGATATCCACAAGCGAGAACCGCTGGTCGGCTCGATCGATCCCCATGAGGGCTGCTACTGGCAGAGCGAGAAAGGCACGCTCAACATCGTGCTCGCTCGCCGGGGACGTTCCCTCTTCGACGAAAACTTCGATTTCACCTGGATCATGTCGCTCGTGCTGGAGGACGTGCCGGCGGGAAGCGAAAGGCTCTATCGCGCCACGCCGCAGACCATGCGGCTCTTCCAGTCACACGCGGGCGACCACCGCCGGGCAAAGTCGACCTCCGGCGTCGTGGTGATCGAGCGTCTCGCCGGCGACCGTCTCAAGGGGCGATTCCATCTTCTTGTGCGACAACAGCAGTTCACGGTCCTGGGCGGCTGGGGCCCGCCCTTGTACCGCGCGCCGATGTCGATCATCGTTGGCGAGTTCGTGGTCGCTCGCGACCCGACCCGGGGCAGGCGGCTCTTTGAACAGACCGAGGCCGACGGCTTCGATCGCCTTGCCGATGAGATCGCCTTGACGCAGCCCTCCGTGCGCGTCCTTGTGCCGGCCACCTCAAGCGCTCCCCATTGACCGTCACGAATCACCCTACGGGTAGCAGTACGCGAAAAGGTCCTCCTTTTCGTCCCGCGTGATTTCGGGAACGCCCCAGACGCTGCCATCGGCCCCGTCGCTCAGGCAGGTCAGGTCGTCCCCCTCGAACTCGACGATCTGCACCTCGTTCGTCTTGGAAAGGTCGATCGGAGGAGCGAGGTCCCGCTTCTTCAGCTTACGGCCGAGTTCGTCGAACGCGATGATGATCGTCGGACGGAAAGGGTGCTTGCGGTTGTGGCGCACCACGACCCCGTACCGCTCGCAATTCAGCTTGACCTTCGCCCCGATCGGAAACGGCTGCACCAAAGCCATCAGGATCTTCACGATCGGGGGGTCATAATGCTCCTTGAATGGCCCGCTCGACATTTCCCAGAGCACGCGGGCGGCGCTTCTGGCCTTCTTGTAAATGTGCCGGCTCGTCGCCGCGTCCAGCGCGTCCGCGGCCCGAATCACGCGGGAAAACACGTGCAGGCTCTCGACCGGAACGCCCTGAGGATATCCGCTCCCATCCATGTTCTCATGGTGCGTCCGGACCACCATCTTGGCGACGGCGTCGAGCTTCGGCGGAAGCATCTCGACCCCCCTGTTGGGGTGGTCGCGGATCAGCCTGCGCTCCTCCTGCGTAAGCCCCCCCTTTTTCTCATACAAGTGCTCGATCGGCAGCATGCCGACGTCGTGGAACAGACAGCCCAGCGCCAATGGCGTGAGATTCATGCTGTAGCGGACGCAGGCCGTCTCGATGCGGACGGTTCGCTGCCGCTCTCGAAAGATGTAGTCTCGAATCGTGTTGCCCACCAGCAGGCTGACGTAAAAAACGTTGCCCACGTGCCCCTGCAGATAGTCGCCGGCGGTGCCGAATCGGGTCAGGACCGCGGCCGCCGCCGGATTATCCATGATGTACTGCATGACTTCGGCCACGGAACGCTGCAAGCCGGAGATGTCCGAGCCCTCCAGTGCCGTCTTGCTGCTGAGGATCTCGCGGACTCGATGCATCAGCTTGCCGATCTGGCGGTTCACCGTGGCCGATACCTCGTGGTCGTGCGAATCGTCCTGAAACTCGACCAGTTCGTCGAGAATGGGATCGCAAATCTGAACGGTCAGATCGGGAAAGCGTCGGCGCAGTGAGTTGATCTGCCAATCCTCAAGCGGGGTGTTGCAGGACAGCATGACCTGCTTGTCGCGCAGGATGGCTCTCTTCAGGCGCATGCCCGGCTGGAGCTCATCGACGTGAACGAGAATCGGCATAAGGCCTCTATCCCGATTCCCCTCCCGCATACGTTTCCGATAAACCGGTGCTCGGCTTCCCTGGAGTCGAGCAATCGGCCGGCGCTTGCATGCCTGCGTCGGACCCGGGATCGCGCCGCAACCCGACCCGGCATGAGTACTCTTCTCGCTTGCCGACTCCCGCCGATTCGGCGGCGCCTCTGGCGGCTTGCCCGCTGGTACACAACAAACCGACTCGAAACGGCACGGCTGTCGCCGACCGCCATGCGGGCGCAGTACTCCCGTGCCCTTGTTTGCCGTGTCTGGATTCGACCGGCGATGCACCATACTTGAGTACTCGCCGGTTGCTCGAACCGACGGCGCTCACAAGACCCGCGACTCGACGTCCCGAATCGGCGTCCAATAACCAACCCCCTGATCCCGACGGCTTCCGCAAGTACCCTCGCAGCCTCGGTTAAGGGGAGGGTATGGGCAAGGAATCCGGCTGGGAACTGTCCACGATGATGACTTCACTGAGACTTGCCGGGTCGATCATGTGTCGCACCAGGGCGTCGAAACAGATCGGCTTGTCCCGGTTGGCTTGAAGATCCTCGATGGGCCCGATAACCACGGCGAGCGGCAGGCGGGTGTCGTCCGGTGCGGAGGTGACAAGGTCGCCGACCTGAATCTGACCGGCATCCACCATCCGGCGGGGAATATCGCGAATGATCATGCGCCCGCCGCCGTACGGCTCCAGAACGAACACCTCCGGCTGAACCTCCGAAGGACGACTGGAAGAATCTGCCGGATGGATCAGCACCCTTCTTGGTCGCGACTTGCCGGCCAGCTTGTCGCTGAGCAGAATGACCCGCGAAGTCAGCAGGTTTGTCTGGTCTACCCAGCCGATCAGGCACTGGCGGCCGAGCACGTGAGATTGGGGCTTCACGCCTTCATTGACCCCGGCTCCGACCGTCAGGCTTGAGACCACCCAGTCGCCCTTCTCGACCTTCTGCAGACTGCCTTTGCCCGCCAGCATCGTGTCGCGACCCGGGGCGGCATCCATGGCAAGCACGCGAGCAGGAATAAGCGTTCCCTGACGGGGAAACCCCATACCGCGCACGTTGGCCAGCTCCGTCACGGTCGCCTGCAGTTGAGTATTCTGATAGCGGAGCGTCGCGATTTCACTCAGCAAAGCATCTCGCTCGATCTCCAACTGCTGGTATTGGTCGACAGGAACGTTCCGACTGATCAGCGTCATGGCCGTCCGATGCGTTTCGAGTGTGGCCGTCTGCATCAGCCATTGGGGGAGTCCCAGCGGTTGAGCCAGACTCCGAAGCCGCGAGAGCGTCTCCGTCGGGAGCATGGTCGTGATCAACGAGACGGCCATGAGCAGCCCGAAGAAAACAGGCTTTGGAACGCGGTGGTCTTCCAAGAATCGCATCGCAGCTCGCGACCGGCGGCGGCCGGTTCCCGCAGTCCCCATGGAACAATGGCCGCGGTGCGGGGTCGCGCCGGGCCATCGATGATCTGAACACCTGACTCTCTGTCCCAAAACTTCGAGAACAACCGCCATCTTGACGGGCTGTCGAAGGGGCCAAAACCCGTTCTACGCTGTCCCGTCCCCGGTTGTTTCAGGATGTACTCAAAGCCGGAGGGATACGTCCGCGATCAGAGATCGTCCTCATCGGACTCCATCGTATCCTTCCATTCGTTCAGATTCTCAAGGAAGATGCTCGTCCCGCGAGCCACGCACGTCAGCGGGTCCTCGCATATCTGCACCTTCAAGCCGGTGGCTTGGTTGATTACTTGATCCAACCCTCGCAGCAGGGCCCCGCCTCCCGCCAGCCAGATCCCGTCTTCCACAAGGTCCGCCGCCAGTTCGGGTTCGGCTTTCTCCAATGACCGCACGACCGATTCGACGATCAACCCCACCGGCTCCTTCAAGGCCTCTCGGACTTCCTCGCTGCTGACAAAGGTCTTGCGAGGCAAACCGCTGATCATGTCACGCCCGCGAACTTCCATCGTCAGTTCCTGGTCGGTCTCGGCCACCGAGCCGATCTCGATCTTGATTCGCTCGGCGGTTTGCGGCCCGATCATCAGGTTGTAAGTGCGCTTCATGTAGTTCACAATCGCCGCATCCATGTCGTCGCCGGCCACACGGATCGACTCGCACACGCTGATGTCCGCCAGCGTCAGAATCGCCACTTCCGTCGTGCCGCCGCCGATGTCGATGATCATCGATGCTCGCGGCTCGGCAACCGGAAGCCCGGCACCGATCGCGGCGGCCTTGGGCTCCGGAACCAGGTACACGCGCCGGGCACCCGCCCGCTCCGCTGAGTTGTAGACCGCTCGTTTCTCCACCGCCGTGATGCCCGAAGGTACGGCGATCACCACCCGAGGCATGACAAAGGATCTGCGACCATGAACCTTCCGAATGAAATAGCTGAGCATCGCCTCCGTGATGTCGAAATCCGCGATGACGCCGTCCATCAACGGCCGGATCGCCGTGATGGTCCCCGGCGTCTTGCCGATCATTTCCTTCGCCACGTTCCCGACGGCCGTTCCGTCCTTGAGCACCCTGTTGGTGCCTTTCTTGACCGCCACTACCGATGGCTCATTCAAGACCACGCCCTGGCCGCGGACGCACACCAGCGTGTTGCAGGTACCCAGATCGATACCCATATCCATACTGAACAAGCCGAGAAGTGAGTTTAGCACAGCCAAGTCATCCTTTTCGTCTTGGTTTGCCGGCCTGGAACAGTGAAGGTGCGGAATTCCCGCTCGCCCCCTTGCACGCCCCCGCCGGCGTCCCAGAGGCTTCATCGGTTCGCCAGGTATTGTAACCGTAGATACTTTTCTTGCGAATGCTCATCTTTTCGGACGCCCTTACCCATCCCGAATTCCGGGTTGGCAGCCCCCTTATACAGGTGGCGACTTTCCGTCTGCCCGCGCCGATTCGCCCACCAAGAATAAACCTAGAGACTGAGGCGGTCCGTTAGCCGCCTGACGGGGGAAGGAAGGTGCCGAAATAGCTCACCGTCTGGACCGCTACATAGATGATTCCAACCAGCAACAACGCCGCCGCCACGATCAGATGAAACGTGTACAGATCGTTCTGCGGCGGGACTCTCGGACCTGTGGGACTCAGTTGGGCCATAGCGGTTTCCCCTGTGCCGAGCCGGTTGCTCAGCGGGCCATCAGGCTCCGTTCGTCAATCACCGTGTCGCCAGGACGAATCTGCTTGCTGCCCTGCACGGCGATCTTGCCTACTGATTGCGTCGGATCGACCTTGTCCGTAATGATCAAGTCGCAGATGTAGTCGCCGTCACGAACGACGGCCATAACCATCCCTTCGGCGACTCCCGCCGTGCTGCCAACGTCGATGCTGGCCAAGCCTTCGTTCAGTCGAACCTCCGTGACCGAACCGCGGATTTCACTGACCTTCGTCGGAATCCCTGCCTTGGCCGGTGGCTGAGCGGCTGACGTCAGCGCCTCACGAGCCTTGCCCAATTGGAGGCTTTGACGGAGCTCATCGTTCTCCTGCCTCACCGCCGTCAGTTCCTCGATCTTCTGACGCAACTGCTGGGCCAGCGTGACACTGTTCGCGCTCAGCTCCTCGACCCGATCCTGCAGACTGAGATTCCGGGCCCGGAGATCCTGTTCGCTCTTGGTCAGGCGGCTGTTCTCCTCAATGAGAGCCTGATTGTGGTTATTAATGACCTTCAGTTGGGCAGAAAGCGTCTGGGCCGAGCTCTCCCAACTGGCTCGGCTGGCGTCGCACGCTTCCTTCTCGTTAATAAGCTGCTCGATTCTCTGTTCCAGCCTTGAAATGTCGTTCGAGAGCGACTGCATCTGCAGCCGGTCATTTTCACGCTGGGCCTGGTAATGGCTGACCGCGCTGGCGGCCGAGGCCAACGCCGCCCGCTCCGTTGCTACCATCGTGGACATGTTCTCCTGGTATTGCGTTGCGAGCGCCTTCCAGTGGTAGCTCTGGGCGACAAAACCGATGGTCAGCGGTGTGAAGATGAAGGCAAATAAACACACCAGAACGACAAATATCTTGGTTACAGGGGTCAAAGGCCGGGCTCCTACCTTCGCGTTGATGGTTCCACCAGGCCTCTCACGCCCGAGGCCACCGGTAGAGAGGGATCGCGCCGCATCCCGCGTCGTTGCCGGCCGCCGGGCCGGAACGCTTGATCCCAGGCGAGCCGACGGCATCTGCCGCCAGCGTTTTGACCGGACTGTGTGTGCCGGCTCCGCCAGCCGGCCCGGTCGGAGTGATCCTTACCTCCTGATCCACTACAACCCATAGCATATCTGCGTGGAAAGAGTTTGCAAGGCCCATAGGCCCCCATCTCAGATAGCTCCATGACGGCCGGGGCGGGGCACCCTTCCTGCCTTGTCTCCTCGTGTGTTCGGTTCCCCAGGCCTCCACAGGCGGACACCCCTCCGTGACGCCCACCGCATAGCCCAGCCGAATGCGTTCCCGACCCACGCAGGTTGACCGTCCCATGCTCCTGGCCGGGCCGGGTGGGCCGAGGCTTCCCGCTCTGGGTGATACGGCGGCCGCTCCGCGTTCCGGGCTGGCAGGACCGCATCGGAAAGGCCTCAGGACACTGGCTCGGAGCCGGCACGCCGGCGTCCCCCCCAGGCCTTCTCCCCCTCGAACCGGCGCCAGCCCCCCCACGCCGCGACCAACTGAACCGTACGTCGGGCCGTTTTGCTCTTGACCGCTCTCTCGGCTCACGGTTGAATACCATCGGGGCCGACGAGGACCTTCCACGGATTCACAGGAGCCATACATGAGCGGTCAGAAGCTTTACCGGCCGGGGCCGGGCTATTGGTCTTGGGCAACGGTGGCGGTCTTGGCCTTGGCTGCACGACCGTCTTGGAGCTTGGCTGCCGCGGCCATCGAGGGCCGGCTGCCGGATTCATGGCTGGCCGCCGGGGTCCGGCAGGCTTGGCAGGCAGTCGTCCCAGTGAGGCACGTCGACAAGATCCAGGCTTGGCATCTGGTCGATGCCTATCTTGTCGCAATCGGTTCCGACGGCTCCGTTCGGGTCTTTGCCGCAGACAAGGGAACTCACCTCTGGACCCAACCGATGGCAGAGCCCCTGTCCAACCTTTTTCCTCCGACCGTTTATCAGGATGGCGACCTGCGCGCGATGGTCTTTACGATCCGTGATCGGGCGGTCTTCCTTGACCCGGCCACCGGCTCGCAATTTCGCCGGCCCCACCGCCTTGACAATGGCGACACCGAACTCCGGCCGGTCGGGCCGGTCCACCTGTGGGCCGGGCCGATCAGCCCTGTGGTGGCAAACGGCGACCACGTTTTCCAGGCCGCTCCGCGAAAGAGAATTCGCCGCTACAGCATCTCGCGTGACATCCAGAATTACCAGGTAGGCATCGACGCGGATATCGTCCTGCCCCCCTTGTGTATTCCTGAGAAAGACCTGTTGGTGCTGGCGGATTACAACGGGACGGTAGCGGCCACCGAAATCGACACCCGGAGAACCGTTTTTACTGCGGAACTGAATGCCCGCCCCCTCGGATGGGTGGCGGCCGACGAACAAGCCCTTTATGTCGTCACCAGCGGTCCCCGGTTGCACGTTCTGGATCTGGCCGACGGCCATGAACGATTGGAAGGCTACTCGCGCGGGTTCCTCCTTCCTGCAGTGCCCGTGGAAGGACCCATCGTCACGAGTGAAAGCGTCTACGTCGCCCTCGAGGGAGACAAGCTCCAGCGCGTCGGCAAGGAACTCAGATGGCCGAACTGGACGGCCACGGGTGTCCGGCGATTCCTGGCCGAGTGGCCCGGCCGGGTGGCTCTGCTGGCCGAAAACGGCAGCATACGCTTTGTTCGTCCCGAGACGGGCGAGACGTTGACCACCGTCGAGCCTCCAGTTCCCGGCCTCGACGGCCTGAGTAATCCGCTCAACGATGCGATCTTTCTGACGTCCGCGCGTGGGGAGGTTCGCTGCCTGAGGCCGGCGAACGCGGCCCCTCTCAAAGAGGCCGATTTCCGCCCCGTCACCACCCGGCCGGCAGGTCTGCCCGCCGATAAGACAGCGGTGGTCGCGGCTCCTGATGCCGCCCCGACCGGCGAGGGCAAGACCACCTCCGAAGAGGCCTCCACCGGCCAAGAGACCCCCGCAGCTTCGACAGAGAACACCGGCCCAAAGCTCTCGCCCATCGAGGCCCTGATTGCCGATCCGCTGAGGTCGAGAAGATAAGCGGTCGGCGGTCAGCACTCAGCTATCAGCTCCCGTGCTGCCAACGCCCTCGTCGGCGCGGCTTCTCGTGCTCATCCTTCCGCCTTCGTCCCTCACTCTGCCTTTGTGGTCCGACGAGGGCATCGGCCTTGTGAACCCTCAACCCTGCTTGCCACGGCGCAGCTCATCGAGCGAAGCCGGGAGCCCTTCCCCGTCCCCCTCAACGGTTTTCACCCTCGGCCTCGAACGCTATCATACGCCCCCATGAGTAACCTGAAGATCAAACGCGCCATTATCGCGGTTTATGACAAAACCGGGATCGCGGACTTTGCCCGGGCCCTGGTCGACGAGTTCGGCATCGAGATCATCAGCACCGGCGGCACCGCCAAACACCTCAAGGAGGCGGGCATCCCAGTGACCATGGTCGAAGAGGTCACCGGCTTCCCCGAAATGCTCGACGGCCGGGTCAAGACCCTCCACCCCATGATCCACGCCGCCATCTTGGCTGACCGCGACAACCCCGAGCATATGAAGACCCTCGAAAAGCACGGGATCAAGCCGATCGATATGGTGGTGGTCAATCTCTACCCCTTCGAAAAGACTGTTGCCGACCCCAACTGCACCTTCGAGCAGGCCATCGAAATGATCGACATCGGCGGCCCGTGCATGCTGCGAGCGGCAGCGAAGAATCACAAGCACGTACTGGTCTGCTGCTCCCCGGAAATGTACGACGCTTACCTGCTTCTCTTGAGGAAGTGGAGCGACCCGGCGCTACGCGGCGCGGCACTTGTGGAAGAGGCCTGCAGGGTCTTTCGAACCACTTGTCTTTACGATGAGGCGGTTTCAACCTGGTTGAGCGCCAGGATCAATCGCGAGTTTTCTCAGAGGACCCTACGTCTTCGCGCATGGGGAAAACTGCGGTATGGCGAGAATCCCCATCAACAGGCGGAAGTCCTCGGGAACGTGGTGGACAGCGAAGAGCCAGCCCTGATTCTGGCAAGCATGCCCAACGAATCGGCGGAGATGTCATTCAATAACTACGGCGATGGGGACGCAGCCTTATCGCTGGTGAAGGAGTTATCGCGAGCGAAGCTGAAGAAGCATTCGGTGGCTTTCATCAAGCATATGAACGCTTGCGGGTGTGCGATCGGCGACGATCCGGTTGACACGTATCGGCGGGCGTACCTGGGTGATCCGATCGCGGCTGCCGGCGGCGTGCTGTGCATGAACTTCCCGGTCACCTTGGACGTTGCCAATACGGTGATGAACTCATTCGGCAGTTGGGGCAAAGCAGCCGGGGCGGCGTTCTTCAAGCTGGATGTGTGGATCGCCCCGCACTTTGATGAGGACGCGGTCAAACTCATCACTACGCCGACGGAAAAGCGAAAATGGGGCAAAGAGTGCCGTCTTCTGGCTGTCGGGGCAATGGATACGCCGCCGGATCCGAACGAACTCGACTACAAGAAAATCACCGGCGGCATGCTCGTGCAGACCCGCGATCTCCTGGGCCTCAATGAGGACCAGTGGAAGGTCGTGACCAGGCGCAAGCCGACGCAATCCGAAATGGCGGACTTGCGATTCGCCTGGCTGGTCTGCAAGCACACCAAGAGCAACGCGATCACGATCTGCAAGGATGACATGCTCCTGGGCAACGGCGCCGGTCAGATGAGCCGGGTGAAAAGCTGCGACTTGGCGATTCAACTGGCCCGCGAGAACGGCCACGGCGACAAGCTCAAGGGGGCGGTGGCGGCCGGCGATGCGTTCTTCCCGGTGCCCGACGGCCCGCAGAAGCTCATCGACGCCGGCATCACCGCGATCATCCACCCCGGCGGCGGCAACCGCGACGCCGACACGATCGCGCTGGCGGACCGGGCGAATGTCGCGATGATTCTGACCGGCACGCGGCATTTCAAGCATTGATATGAAGCTGTCAGCGATCAGCGGTCAGCTGTCAGCTTGGACGGATGGCAGGATGAATGCTAACGGTTTGGAGGTCTGGCTGATAGCTGACCGCTGATAGCTTTCGCCAGATGAAGAAAGCGTGAGATATGAGCAATCCAGCGAATTTTGCGGCGATCGATCTGGGTGCCGAGAGCGGACGCGTGATTCTCGGCACGGTATCCGACAGCAAGCTTGAACTGTCCGATTTGCACCGCTTCCCGAACGGCCCCGTGCAAACCCTTGATGAGTTGCACTGGGACGTCTTGCGGTTGTGGTCGGAGATGAAGCAGGGCGTGGGCATGGCCTTTCAGCAGGCCTCCGGCTTGCGCGGCATCGGCATCGACACATGGGGTGTCGACTTCGGCCTCTTCGCCCGCGGCAACGCGCTGCTGGGAAACCCGTTCCACTACCGCGATGCCCGCACCAATGGCATTCTGGACAAGGCCTTCAGCATCGTGCCTCGCAAGGAAATCTTCGACCATACCGGTATCCAGTTCATGCAGTTCAATTCGATCTTCCAGCTCCTGGCGATGAAGCTGGCAAACTCGCCGCTGCTCGACGCGGCCGAGACCTTCCTCATGATGCCCGATTTGTTCAACTTCTGGTTCACCGGTCGCAAATGTTGCGAGTTTACCAATGCCACCACCACCCAGGCCTATGACCCGCGCGCCGGCGCCTGGGCCAAAGCGCTTATCGAGAAGCTGGGGATCCCGACGAGGATCTTCCCCGAGATCGTGCCCGCCGGTACCGTCTTGGGCCCCGTCTGCAAGGTTGTCCGCGACGAGATCGGCATCGACCAGGTACCGGTGATCGCCCCCGCCACCCATGACACCGGTTCGGCGGTCGCCGCCGTTCCTGCTGTCGGCGATGCCCCCTGGGTATTCCTGAGTTCGGGCACGTGGTCCCTGATGGGCATGGAGGTCACGACGCCGATCATCAATGACAAGTCTCTTGCCTACAACTTCACCAACGAAGGCGGCGTAGGCGGAACCTTCCGGTTCCTCAAGAACATCATGGGACTGTGGCTGGTGCAGGAGTCGAGACGTACATGGCAGAAAGCCGGGCACGACTACAGCTATGCTCAGTTGACCGACATGGCCGGTGCCGCCCGACCCTTCCTCGCCGTGGTTAATCCGGACGACGTCTCCTTCCTTCCCCCCGGAGACATGCCCGCTCGCATTGCCCAGTTCTGCCGCAAGACCGGTCAGGCCGCTCCTTCCACCCCCGGCGAGACAGTCCGCGTTTGCCTGGAAAGCCTGGCTCTAACCTATAGACAAACTCTGGAGCGAATCGAGGCCTGTACGGGCAGACGGGCCGAGGTCATTCACGTGGTCGGGGGAGGCACCCAGAACAAGCAGCTCTGCCAGTGGACCGCCGATGCGACAGGTCGCACCGTTGTGGCCGGCCCGATCGAAGCCACGGCCGCCGGGAATGTTGCCATCCAAGCCGTCGCCACCGGGGTGTTGCCCGATTTAGCGGCCGCCCGAAAGCTCATCCGCCAGTCCTTCAACTTGATAACGTATCAGCCCAAAGATACCACCCTTTGGGATGAGGTTTACCAAAGTTTCTTAAAAGTTAGGGGGTAAAGCCAGGAGCAATCGCAGGCAGAAAAAAACTGAGGTCGGACGCCCGGGTTTGCGCAATAATGTGGCCCCGGCGTGGCAAACCGGGGCCAGGGAAGGACTTGACGCTTCCGCAAGTCGCGGAGGGAGAGAGGAGAGCACGCGGAAGCGTAACCCCAGAAGGAGCATACCCCATCGGCGCCTCATGGTCAAGAGGACTAAGCGATTCTCTTAAACAATTTTTTCATGCCACCGGTAATGCGATTTACCGACGCTCCTATGCGGTGGTGGAGGATTCTCAATGGCAACGGAAAACCGTCTGACTGTATGCGGCTTCGGGGAAGTAATGGTGCGGTTGTCTCCAATTGGCCCTCAGGCCTTTGGAGATTCCAATACCATCCAGATCACCGCTGGGGGATCGGAGGCCAATGTATTGGCCAAGTTGGCCGGTTACTCACCCGGATTCAGGACGGAGCTGGTGACCGCCCTGAACGATGACTTGGCCGGCCGCACGCTGGTAGCCGATTTGAGACGATATGGGGTGGGCTTGGCCCATGTCCGTTGGACGAAGAACCTCCGTAACGGCGTCTATTACCTTGAACAGGGACTCGGCCCGATCGTTGCCAGGGTGGATTATGACCGCAAGGGTTCAGCGATCGCTGAGCTGGCCCCGGATGAATCATTATTCGACGTCGTGCAACAGAGCTCGGCCATGTTCATCAGCGGTATCACCCCCGCGCTGAGCGCCCATTGCGCGGCCAACACCGAACTGGCCCTCAAACGAGCAAAGCTGTCCGGCGTGCCGGTCTTTTTCGACGTGAACTACCGAAAGAAGCTCTGGTCGCCCGCCGACGCCGGCAAGCAGATCGACACCTACCTGCGCACCGGCTGGATCACCGCCCTCATCACGACGGAAACGGACGCCAAAACGGTCTTCGGGATCGACTTCGGCGTCGACGACGAATCGCCGATCGATGTGCTTATCGAACGCAGCCGCAAAGTGCTCGAGACCTTGAAGGAACGCTACGGCAACAGGTGCGAGCTGTATGTCCTGACCATTCGTAAGCGGGTGACCAATGAGACGGGCGTCTGGACCTCGGCGGCGCTCTTGCCCGATGGCGCCTACTGCGTGGGCGACGTGTTCGACTATGTGATTCTGGACCGTCCGGGCGCGGGAGATGCCTGCAGCTCTGGCCTGATTGCCGGCTACCTCGGCATCCAGAAAGACGGCTCATTCAACCGCAAGGCCGACCTCGCCTCTCGCGTGAAGCTCGGCCTCGATCTTGGCAACCGGGCGGCCATCGTCGCCCAGAAGACCATCGGCGACATGGGCCCGGTCTGGGACGTGGGCATGTATTTCAACCGCGTGAGCGCCGGCAAAGAGATCGCACGGTAAAACGGTCACACCTCTGATGCAAACGAACCGGCCGGCCCCCGTAGTTGGGCTCTGCTCAGGTACCCGCCCGCCTGTGGCAGCCTTCGGAACGTCCGTCAACTCTGATTCATCCGGTGGATGGCCCTGAGGTCCTCCGGCTCCGCCTGAACCGTGATCGCGTCGCCGGCCTCAAGCACCACATCAGCACTGGGGAACAGCATCGTTTGGCCGGATCGGGTGTGCGAGAGCACGAACGCGTGCAAATGCTTGCCCACGTCGCGGATCGCCCGCCCAACCAGTTCCGCTTCCTCATTCACCGTCAGGTTGGCCACCGCCAACAGGCGGTCACCCACGTAAAACGAATTAACGATCGTCGGATCGCTCGAACTGGTGGCAAAGAGCGGCGCTGCCAGCTCCGAGGTGCTGAAGGCCAGCGGCATGTCGAACGAGTCGCGGAGCCTCGCTGCCAGTTCCTGGTCGAACACGCGGATGATCACGCGAATGCTCGGATTCAGCTTGCGGGCGTCGATGGCCATCTCCAGATTGGCCAAGTCGTCATTGGTGGCCAGGATGATCGACTTGGCCTTGGCGACGTTGAGGTCATCGAAGACCCCTTCCTCACGACTGTGGCCCAGCCGTACCGGAATGCCGTTGTTGCGCGCAAAAGCGAGGTTGGGACAATGCGGGTTCTTCTCAAGAACGGCTACTGTCTCGCCCAACCGGATCAGCTGCTGCAGCGTCCGCAGACCAAGCTTGCCCAGCCCGCACAGAACGACGTGATTGTTGAGCGTCTTGCACATGGCTCGAATCCACTCCTCCCCCGCTTCATCGCGGCGCAGGATGTGATAGCTGAACCGCACGACGGCATCGAGAAAAACCAGGAAGCCCAGCGGCGGCAACACAAAATAGAACATGCGCAGCAGCCAGTGCTCCGGAAACTCGATCAGATGCTCCACCCAGACAAGACAATAGGTGATGTAGAACGCTTCCGCATAGCTCAGCCGTTTGTGGGTGTACAGAAAGTGAAAGCAGAAGGTACCGATGATCAACACCGTCACGAGCAGCCCCAAAAACGGCAGGAAGCTCAGGATCGGCTTCCTGAGGTAATGGATGTAAGCCCGGCAACGTCGATAAGGGCTGCCCATGAGCTGGTACTATGGCCGACTGAGTGTCCTCTGTAAATGCTCTTGAGCCCGACGGACTGTTTGGGTATGAACATGGGTCATGCCGGACGTCGCTGATTCATACCGGGACCAGACCGCCACGGTCGTTGGAATCGACGAGGCCGGGTACGGCCCTCTTCTCGGGCCGCTGGTGGTGTCGGCTACCGCGTTTGACGTCCCTTTGTCGGTGCTCAAGAAAGTCACCGAGCCCGCCGCCGGTCCCGACCTCTGGAGCCTCCTGGCCGACAGTGTCACCCGCAAGGCCTCTAAACGCGAGCCACGCTTGGCCGTGGCCGACAGCAAGAAGTTGCACGGCAAGGGTGGCGGAAAGCACGGCCTCTTGCTGCTCGAGCAGGCGGCCCTGGCCTTCCTTGCACAAGTGGGCCCAATGCCCGGAAGCCTCCGGGGACTCCTCCGAAGCTTCTGTCCCCAAGTCCTCGGGCAACTTGCAGGTTATCCATGGTACCAGGGGGCCGACGTGGAACTACCCGTCGACTGCGGACCGGATTCCGTCAGGCTTCAGGCCCATTCATTGCACCGTTCGCTCGCCAGGGCCGGAATCCGGTTTCGTGGAGCCTGGGTGGAGGTTCTGCCGGAGGGGCATTTCAACCGTCAGGTGGAGACGACCCGCAATAAAGCGGTCGTGCTCTTCGGCCGTACCACCCGTTTGATTCAGCGGGTGATCGAGTCTCTGGGGCCGCGCCCGCTCGGCGTTTGGATCGATCGACAGGGGGGAAGGGTCGGCTACCGACGGCCGCTGATGACTGCTTTCCAGGATGCCCGCCTGGAAGTGTTGGAAGAGTCACCCGACAGAAGCGGCTATCGTTTGAACCGTCGTCCCGCGCCCTTGGTCGTCCGTTTTGTCAAGCAGGGGGAAAAACATCACCTCGCGATCGCCCTGGCCAGCATCTTCAGCAAGTACGTTCGCGAGCTGTTCATGATCTGCTTCAACCGATACTGGTGCTCCCAGGTGGCAGGTTTGCGTCCGACTGCCGGATATTACGAGGACGGGCAACGTTTTCTTGCCGATATCAAGGACGCCGAAGCTTGCAGACAAGTAGACCGGGTCATGCTGGTCCGCGCCCTGTGAACGGCCGCGTTGACAGACTTGCAGGGCCACAGTAGAGTGGCGCCAACGATACCCAAGACCGTTGAGAGGTGGTATATGCCGATTGAAAACTGGTCCGACAACGTCTTGCTGGTTGAATTGGCTGACGATCCGCAGTTCACGGACGACTTGACCACCGTTCTCGATACGGTCGAGCAACGCACCGATCTCGACGTCGTGCTGAACTTCCAGGAAGTCACCTTCCTCAACTCCTCGAACATCGCCAGGCTGCTCAAACTGCGCAAAGCGGTGGTCATCAACAACAAGCGAAAGCTGCACCTGTGCGCGATCAGTATCCATGTCTGGGGCGTCTTTCTCGTCACCGGCCTCGATAAGATCTTCGATGTCTATGACGATGTCGCAACGGGTCTCGCCGGCCTGCAGTTGGCTCAGTAGTCCCGGTCGGGTTTCGCCGTTCGCCCTTCTTCACCGGTTGTCCCCCGCGGCTTGGGTCCGTCGCCGGGCCGGTCTTCTTCACGCGCCGGACGCAACTGATTAACCTATCAACCGCGTTTGCGGGAAACCGTTCCAGGGTTGGTTCATTGCGGGGAGATCATTCCATGTCCATCAGTCGTCGAACCGTCTCGATCGGGTTGCTTGCCCTGTTTGCTGTCGCTCCCCTCGCGCCGGCCGCGGACGCGCCGCCTGAGGGCGAGAAAGCCGCGGTTACGGTCGAAACCGACTTCGTCAAGTACACCCTCGGTGCCGATGCCCGGAGCCTCCACTTCATCGACAAGCAGCGCGGTACGGACTATTGCCGGCCTGTGCCGGTCGCCCAGGTCGAGATTGCCGGGAAGCGGCACCCGGCCGGCTCGGCGAAAGCCGATGGGGATCTGGTGGTGCTCGGCTTCGCCGGCACCGATGCGCGGGCGGTCCTCAAGCTTATCTCTCATTCCCGCTATTTCGTCGTCGAGGTGGTCTCGCTGGAAGGGCCCGGCGTCGAAGTGTTCACGTTCTTCGATCTGCCGCTCACCCTCCAGGCCCAGGCGGACGAACCGCTCGCGGCATGTACCTTGGCCCTGAATCTGAAAACCAACGTCCGCGAGATTCCGCGACCGGTCAGTCGTCTGGAAGCGCTGTCCTACCCGCGGTTCGGTTGTGCGGGTGCACAGGCGGCCGTCGTGGCGTGCCCGCCGGACCAACTCCGACAGATCTTGCAGCAGGTGGTGACCGATGCCCCCGACCTGCCCCATTCACCTCTGGGCGGACCGTGGGCCATGGATCACGACGTCAACAAGGGTTCATACCTCTTCGATTTCGGCGACCTCAACGAAAAGACGGTCGACGATTGGATCAGGCTCGCTAAACGCCTCGGAATGAACCAGATCGACTTCCACGGCGGGCGGTCCTTCCGCTTCGGTGACTGCCGGCCGAATCCGGAGATCTATCCGAACGGGTTGGCGAGCATGAAGGCGGTTGTGGATCGCCTGCACGAAGCAGGCATCAAGGCGGGTCTGCACACATATGCGTTCTTCATCGCCAAGGATGCTCCTTGGGTGACGCCCGTACCCGACCCTCGCCTCGGCAAAGACGCGACGTACACGCTTGCCTCGGATATCACGGCTGATTCGGCCACCGTGTCCGTGAACGAGAGTCTTGAAGGACGAAACCTCAAGACGGGTTTCTTCGAACGGAACAGCCTGACGTTGCAGATCGACGACGAGTTGATCGTCTACGCGGGCCTGTCCGAGGACAAGCCATATGCTTTCACCAAGTGCCAGCGAGGAGCCCACGGCACGAAGGTCGCGGCACACAAGGCCGGGGCCAAGGTGCACCATTTGAAACAGTGTTTCTTCCTCTTCACACCCGACGGCGACTCGACGCTGTTGGAGGAAGTCGCCCAGAAGACGGCCGACACTTACAACGCCTGTGGTTTCGACATGATGTACCTGGACGCTCTTGATGGCGAAGGCATCCTCGGCGGCAACGAATACGGCTGGCACTACGGCTCGAAGTTCGTCTTTGAGCTGTTCAAGCGGCTCAACAAGCCGCCGGTGATGGAGATGAGCACCTTCCATCACCACCTATGGTATGTTCGTTCGCGCATGGGGGCCTGGGATCACCCCAATCGCAGCCACAAGCGGTTCATCGACCTGCACTGCGAGGCCAACGCCGGCTTGGCCCGGATGTTCCTGCCGGGGCACCTGGGCTGGTGGGCGGTCAAGACATACAGCGATATCCAGAACGAACCCACCTTCTCAGACGACATCGAGTATCTCTGCGGCAAGTGCATCGGCAACGATTGCGGCTTCTCGATCATGGGCGTCAACCCCGGCAACATCAACACCGTCCCCGTTTTCGGACGCTTGGCCGAGATCATGCGAAACTATGAGGAGCTTCGGCACGCGAAGTACTTCGATGAGGCCACGCGAACGAAACTTGCCGAGGTGGGCAAGGAATTCACGCTGTTCAAGGCCGAAGACGGCCGATGGCGCCTGCGGCCGGTGCAGTACGCCAAGCACAAGGTCGAGAGCCGGGAGGATTGCGCGCGGATCTGGCGGGTCGAAAACCCCTATCGGCGACAGCCCGTGCGGTTGCGGATCGAGGCCCTGCCATCGATCTCGCCTTATGACACCCCGGGCGGCCTTGTGGTCGAGGATTTCTCCGATACGTCTGACTTCTCTGAGCGGGCGGTCAACACCGGCGTGACGGCCGATCTGCGGCCGAGCACCGGGCAGGTCAAGGTCGGTGCTGTCAGTGGAGCCTTCACTGCATCCAACTCGGGCAAGGTGGGCCGAACCGCAGCCTGGGCCAAGGTCGGCAAGAAGTTCGCCCCGCCGCTTAGCCTCGAAAAACACGAGGGCCTGGGCCTGTGGGTGCACGGCGATGGCAAAGGCGAGGTGCTGAACGTGCAACTGACCAGCCCGCCTCATGTCTCGCACGGGATTGGTGACCACTACATCAACGTGGATTTTACCGGATGGCGCTATTTCGAGTTGGTTGAGCCGGAAGGCGAGCGCTGGCGGCAGTACACCTGGCCCTATGGCTGGGCCTATTCGATCTTTCGCGAACACGTAGACTTCAGGCAGGTCGAGACCATCAGCCTCTGGTACAACAACCTCCCGGCCGAGGACACCGTCACCTGCTATCTCAGTCCCATCCGCGGGCTCTCGGTGTTCATGAACAAGCTCAAGGATCCGTCGATCACCATCGGGGGAAAGACACTTGTGTTCCCGGTCGAAATGGAGAGCGGCAGCTATATCGAGTTCAACTCGCCGGCCGACTGCAAGCACTATGGCAAGGATGGGGGCTTTATTGGCGATGTCAACCCGCAGGGAGACGTGCCAACCCTGGAGGCAGGGGCCAACGAGGTCCGCTTTCACTGTGACACCGGCGGCGAAGCCCAACCCCGCGCACGAGTCACGGTGATCAGCTACGGCGAGCCGCTGTGATGCGAGTCTCGGTCAACAGCACCATCAGCAGCACCGCGGCCAGACCCGCCAGCGCGGCCCCGATGCCGAATGCCCAGCCCGGCCCGATCACCGCCCAGAAGACGCCGAACAGCAGGCTGCCCGGCAGTGCCGCCAGGCCGACCGCGCCGTTGTAGACGCCGTAGGCCGTCCCGAGGTGCTGGCTGGGGACGAAATCGGCGACCAGGGCTTTCTCCGCGCCTTCGCTCATGCCGTAATAGAATCCGTAGGCCAGGAACAACGCCCAGAACTGCCATTCCGCCTGCGCCTGCGAAAGTCCCAGATACACCAGCGCATACGTCACCCAGCCCGCCACGATCATCGGCCGCCGACCCAGCCGGTCCGAGAGCATCCCTCCGGGGAAACTGAAGACGATCTTGGACAGATGCAGCACGATCCACAATCCGATGACCGCCGGCAGTCCAAGCCGGAATTTTTGCCAAGCGTAAAGCAGCAAAAACATGTCCGAGCTGTTGCCCAGCGTAAACAGCACCACAACGCCCACAAAGGGATAGAAACGCCGAGGCAGGCGTTTCCATGCTCCGGCAGCAGTCGCCATCCCCTTGCTTTCCTGCGCCCCCGAGACCGACCGGCGCGGCCGAGGAGCAATCTCACGAACCTTCAGGATGAGTGTCGCCACCGCCAGAAGCCCCGGAATCAGGGCGATGCCGAACAGCCATCGCAGAGCGGTCATCTCGTCCTGTGTGGGCTTGGCGTCGCTGCTTCTCCATATCCCGTAGCCCAGCATAGCCATCAGGATGCACACCGAAACCAGCGAACCGAGCACCGCCCCCGCATGATCGAGCGCCCGAGTGAAGCTGAACGCCAGCCCGCGAACGTCGGCCCCCACGGAGTCGCCGATCAACGCATCCCGCGGCGAGGTGCGGATGCCTTTGCCCACACGATCCAGAAATTTCAATCCCACCACCTGCCAGCCGCCCCAAGCCGCCCCCACCAGCCCCGCCAAGGCCATCAAAGGCCGCACCGCCGTCGAAATGCCATAGCCCGCTACAACCAGGGCCTTTCGCCTCCCCAGACGGTCGCTGATCCGGCCGGAGACCAGCTTCAGCAGACTGGCCGTCGTCTCTGCGACCCCTTCCACCAGCCCGACGTACACCGGGGCCATGCCCAGCGGCACCAGCCCGGCGATGAAGATCGGCAATAGCGGGTTCATCATCTCGCTGGACAGGTCGGTGAACAAACTCACCAGCCCCAGCACCAGGACGTTGCCCCGAAAAACACTTGCTCGCCGCTTTTGCTGGTCGACACCAAGCGTCACTCTTTGTTCTGCGTCGCTCATCGTCGAAGACTCCGGCACACAGGCATGAACCGCTCGGACACCGCCAGTGCGAACAGGCGCCGCGCGCCCAGCACCAGGGTAATCGTCATCGACCGCGGCACCCGCATGACAACTACCTCGAACGAGTCACGGTTTTCTACTGCAAAACTGCAAACCCGTTGATAGTCGGTTGGCCTTCATGCCCTGGGGCCGGCGTCGTGCCCCCTTTGCCAGCGATCCTCCGGCAGGAAATACGCCACCACGGCCGCAGGCAGGAACAGCAGACCGGCACAGAGAATTGCCGGCCGATGGTCGCCTACCTTCGAGAACAAACCGAAAAACACCGTGCCGCCGGCTGCCACGACCCGGCCGATGTTGTAGCAGAAACCGGCCCCCGTCGTGCGAAGCAACGTCGGAAACAATGGCGGCAGATACATGGTAAACAGGGCGAAGATGCCTTGCGATAGCCCGGCCAGGGGCAAGCATGCCAGCAGGCTCCGATGATCGCGAGGAACGCCGTACGCCAACGTCAGCGACCCGAAGTAAGCCACACATAACAGCAGAATGACCCGGCGGAAACCCAATCGCGTTGCCAGAAAACCGGCCAGGAAGTTGCCCGCGATAGCCGAGGCCATCACCAGGAACATCGCCTGGCTCACCAAGGCATTGCGCCGCGCCTCGCTCCAGCCTTGCAGGCTCTCCAGCCCGTGGAAATGTTGCAGATACCAGAACAAAAACGCCCAGTGAGCGGTCAGCGTGGTGGCACATACGAAGACCGTCAGTAACGTCGTGCGTCGGATCGAGCCACGAAAGAGATCTGCGATGCCGGGCTGGTCCCGTTCGTGCCGCTTGACCGCTTCCCAGTGAGAAGACTCCGGCACCGCCCGTCGAATCCAGAACACGATCAGTGCAGGCAGGATGCCCACCAGGAACACGGCGCGGTTCGGCGCTTCCATGCGGGCAATCACGTAGTAAGCCAGGCTGGCCAGCAGTACACCGCAGTTGCCGCTGGTCTGGAGTACGGCCGCGACCCACGGCCGCAACCGCTTCGGCCAGGTCTCCGACAGCAGCGAAGCCCCGACCGCCCATTCGCCTCCGATCCCCAGCGCCGCCAGAAACCGGAAAATCAGCAGGTGCCACCACGTCTGGGCGAAGAACGAGAGACCCGTGAAGGCAGCGTAGGTCAGGATGGTCAGCATGAGCGTACGAGTGCGGCCAAGGCGGTCGCCGATGCGCCCGAAGAACGCTCCCCCCAAGGCCCAGCCGACCAGAAAACTCGCCTGGATCCACGAACCATAGTAGCCCGCCGCCGGATCCTTGATCGAAACGCGCAGCAGCTCGGCCACAAACGGCAGGGCCACCAGCGTGTACAGGTGCATGTCCAGCCCGTCAAACATCCACCCCAGCCACGCGGCGATGCCGGCTTTCCACTGGGCGGTGGATAGGTCGCGCAAACCGCTGTGTGCGTTGTCGCTCATGCTCCAGGCTTCCGGGCCGTTCTCATCCCCCTGAGGCGGTTACAGATGGGCGGAAGGTATCATCGGGCGGATCGATTTGCCAGTTGTATGTACCTCATCCCGTCAGAGCCCCTGATTCCGCACCTGCGGACCGACCACAAGATCGAGCCGGAGGTCTTCAGGGCTCGGTTCCCCGAACACCCCCTGTGCTCGGAGCGTTTCGCCGGTTTCCTGGCGGCCCACAACGTCCGCAAGGTCAACGAGTGCCTGCACTACCGCCTGGAAGTGGCCGGCTGCCCGATGACCGCCCGCTACGGCGTCGAGCACCCCCTGATCCCCCAGCCCGATCCGACCTTCGTCTGGCCCTTGACGCGCCGCGAGCCACGAAGTGGCATCGGTCGCGCCGCGACCGGCGGGCCTTGCCCGCAGTGGCGTGTCAAGGGCTGGACCGACCCCGCCCGCGACGTGGCCGAGGCCGTCGAGCACAACGAGCGGGTCTTCCTCTACGGCCCCAGCGGCACGGGCAAACTCAGGCCAACGAGGAACTGACCACAGTCCTCACGACCAGGCGACTTCTGGCTCTCTGCGCCAGGTTGGAGCGTGGCAACAAGTTTGCCCGGGCCCTCGCCGTCTGCGTCTTGAACAAGGTTCCGGCCGAGGACCGGAAAGTGATCGAAGAAACCTTCCAACACCATATCGGCCCGCTGATGCAGGGCAAGGTATGAGCGGGAATTATGCGGAGGGAGCACTCTGGGCAATTGCTCCCTCCGCACTTCATGCCTTTGGTACGATCACACCGAACAAGCAGCGGCCCAGTTCTTCACAGGACTGCCGTCCTGTGCCGTTACTACTGCCCCACAATGATTTCGAGTTCAGGTCCGCCAACCATCGGGACACTCGCCATATCCTCATTGATGAACGATCCGTCATTCAGCGTCAGGTGGTAGGTACCGGGTGTTCCGCTGATTGTCAGCGAGAGTGTCGCCACAGCGGTTTGGCCAACCGGCAGCAGTTGTCGGGTCGCTCCACCGATGCTGGCCGTGGTTGTGAACAGGTCCCCGGCTGGGGTGGCGATCGCCCCATCAACCGTAGCCAAGCTGTTCGTCAGTGTCCACGCTGTCGGCGGGTCCGGCGCCAGCAAGGCTTCCACGTCGGTGCCGGAGTCGATGACGTCGCTGCCATCCGGCGTCATCCTGGCCCAGAGCCAGTCCATCACCGTCAGGTCGTAGTAACTGCTCTGGTTGTGGCCGTCCACTCTGTGGGAGAAGAGCACGTTATCCAGTTCGGTCCAGTCGGCCGAGTTGATCGAGACGACGTTGGCTGCATCGACAGCCAGCCTGCCCTCGAGGCCCCAGATGGGCGCATCCGTCGCGACTACCAGGTCAACCGCAACCGTCCCACCGCCAGCCGGCAGTGTCACCGATGTTGCTCCCGTTCCGTGGACCACCCACCGAGCCGAGACGTTTGCCGTCGGGCTGAGAAGACCCGCGGCCAGCTGCTGTTGTAGAAGTGCCAGCAAGGTCAATTCCTGTGTCTGATCACCCCTTTCGGCCATGCTCATCGACTGGCTTATCCCCATCGTCATGCTGCCACCCGAGCAAACAACCGTGTTGTCGAGAAGTGCATGTACAATGGTCCAGTCAGCACCAGTGGTCTCGGTGCCGGTGATCGTGCCGTCAGTGTCGATATCCAGACGCATGTTGGATTCACCGGCGGTCTGGCCGTTGGCGGCCTCGATCGCCCCTTCATCGTCGGTCTCTTCCACGGTAACGTCGCCGTCCACGTCCGCCGCCAGCATGCGAATCGAGCAATCGGCGTCGCACTCAAGCTCCGTCCAGTTCAGGCTGATCAGGGCGTCGGACAGGTCGATCGTGTAGCACACCTGATCGTTAAGACGATTGTCCGGGTCAGTCGCATCGAAGAAGAGCCGGAAGGTCTGATCATTGTTGACGAAATCATACGACATAGGCCAGGGCTGGCTGGCATCGCTGCCGGTGACGTAGACAAAGGATAGGTCCGTCCACGGGTAGGCCGGCTGGGCCAAGTCCACTTCGATGATCTGGACGTCGCCCTGACGCGGTTCGATCACCGCACTATCAGGCGCCGCGTCCGGGTCCAGGGTAATCCCGAGTGGTCCAACCGTGCCATGAGTACGAACGCTCCGCCAGGCGGTGATGGTGAAGTAGTTCTCAGGTGTTTCGCACGGATCCAGCGGAGATGATGACGCTGGAGGCGGTTTTGGATTGTAACTGATGCCCGCCCCAGTCGCGTTGGCTTCAAAGGCATCCCAATCCTCGATGCTGACCATCCGGTCATCGTTGCTGTCAAGTTCGACGCACAAGTAGTCATCCCACAGCGACTGTTGCGGCTCCTGTCGGCCGAGGCAGTACTGCCAGCGCGCGAAATCAACCTGATCGATATCACAGTCATGGTCCCAGTCGTACCGTGGCTGGCGGAATCCTTCAGATCGATCGTTCTGCTCGT
>DAOOIV010000070.1 GCA_035384605.1 Phycisphaerae bacterium | reverse complement strand
CGGGCTGGACCGCTTTCGGCGACGGGGTCACTGATTCTGATGCCCGAGTCTATACCGCCCCGACGTACGGCTTGACTGCTGCATTCCACGGGCAGCGCGTGTACGGCGCGGTGAAAGACGGTTCGCGGATGAACGGCGGAATCTACCAGCGAGTGTCAGGGGCCACGCCCGGTGTGACATACCGAGCCCGCGTCCGAATCTACACCTTCCGCACCGGCGATGGAGAGATGCGGTGTGGAATTGGTCTGGACCCGTATGGCGGCACTTCGCCCTACTCGGCAAATACCGTTTGGTTCGATCCGATCAGCAGCAACAATCGCTGGAGTGTGATCGAGGTCACAGCCCAGGCGAAGTCTTCGACAGTCACCGTCTTCCTGGATTACGGCCAGAGCGGCACGACCGGGTTTGCCATTAACTACTTTGACCTCGTGGAACTCATTGCCAATCCCCCGCCGCCTCCGCCGTGCGCGGATCCCGAGGCCTACATGGAAACGAGGTTGACGGACCGTCGGGTCGACCTCAACGAGCAGGTGGAGGCTCAATACACGGTTCCGCCGGGCTACGTGATTACCGGCATCGGCGCACGCGGCTCGGACGCCAATGTCTCACGAATGCGCGTGCGACAAAACCCCCTCTTGCCGGATGGCAGCCTCGGCGAGCCGGAGGAGGTTCGGTTCGGATATGACCCCATCGGGGGACTGGAGACCAACATCTCACTGCCGCCCTGCTACATTGCCGTCGGCTACGGCGCCCGAGCAGCCGGCGAGTTCGATGTGATGACTCTGGCCGTATGGGCCCGGCCGATCCTCGCGGACGGTTCGCTCGGTCCGGTCGAGGAGTTCCGAGCCGGCTTCGACGCCTATCACCCATCACTGGAACGGGAGTTCCTGGCCGAGCCCGGTCGGGTGCTGACCGGAGTCGGGCTCCGGATGCAGTTCAGCGACATCACCAACATCTGGGCGGAAACCGATCGGTATCGCGTCCATCGGCCGGCGGGCGATTTCGACCTCGACGGCGATGTCGACCAGGAGGACTTTGCACATCTGCAGGCTTGCGTGAGCGGCCAGGGTGTCACACAAACCGATTTGACATGCCAGAACGCCATGCTGGATGAGGACGACGACGTTGATCAGGAAGACTTCGCTATCTTCCAAGCGTGCCTGAGCGGGCCGGGTATCCTTGCTGATCTGCATTGCGCGAACTGAAAGGCGCATGCAGGTACCTCGGCGGGTTTCCCGCGCCAGGGGCTTGCTGAGGCACAAGAACTTATCGTTGCGTTTCTGCGCGAGCCGGCAGGGCTGCTCCGCCGGATCACCGGCGTCCCCGTCTTGATCCCATTCAGCAACCAAATCGGCTAAAATGGGCCGGCCCGACACCAACGTTCGGTTGCAGGTGACAGGATGCGGTTTGACGTTGTTGTAGTTGGCGGCGGACACGCCGGATGCGAGGCGGCCTGGGCGGCGGCAAAGATGGGCTGCCGGACAGCCCTGGTAACCATGCGCATCGATGCCATCGCCCGGATGTCGTGCAACCCGGCGATCGGGGGGCTGGGCAAGGGGCAGATGGTTCGCGAAATCGACGCCTTGGGCGGGCTGATGGGGCTGGCCATCGACCGGGCAGGGATTCAATTCCGGATTCTCAACCGCAGCAAGGGCCCGGCCGTGCAGGCCCCACGTGCACAGGCGGATCGAGTGCTGTACACACAGGCGGTGATCGACTTGCTGCGCTCGGTACCCGGCTTAGAGATCATCGAGGGGATCGCCGAAAGACTCAGGGTTTGCCCCTTCGCCGAGCTACGGCGTGACGAGCTGGGTTCGGGGTTCAGCGAGGACGGGACATGGGACGGGGAACAAGGGCCGGGCAAAGAGGATGCAGTCAAGAGGCCTGAAGAAGAGAAAAGATACCAGGATGGTTTTCGCGTGACAGGCGTTCAGTTGGCCGATGGGCGAGAACTGCACGCCAAGGCCGTGGTGCTCACCACCGGCACGTTCCTGCGCGGCCTGATGCACTGTGGACCGGTTCTCACCGAGGGTGGGCGGATCGGCGAGCCGGCGGCCATTGGCTTGAGCGAAAGCCTCGCGGCATTGGGTTTCACCCTCGGCCGCTTGAAGACCGGCACACCGCCGCGAATACACCGTGACTCGGTCGATTTCGATCGCATGACGCCTCAGCCCGGCGACGAGCAGCCCGAGCCATTCTCCTTCATGAACGACCGCATTACCCAGCGTCAGGTGCCGTGCTGGATCACCCACACCAACGAGCAGACGCACCGCATCATTCGCGAGAACATCCACCGTGCCCCGATGTACTCCGGCCAGATCAAATCGCGCGGGCCGCGGTACTGCCCGAGCATCGAAGACAAAGTCATGCGGTTTGCCGACAAGTCTTCGCATCAGGTCTTCCTTGAGCCCGAGGGATACGAAAGCCCTTGGATGTACTGCAACGGAATCCCCACCTCGCTGCCCAAAGACGTCCAGGACGTCATGGTTCACTCGATCGACGGATTCCAGCGGGCGGAGATCGTCCAGTACGGCTACGCCATCGAATACGATTGGGTACCCACGGATCAAATCGCCTCGACGCTGGAAACCAAGCGGGTTGCGGGGCTGTTTCTTGCCGGCCAGATCAATGGTACCAGCGGTTACGAAGAGGCCGGCGGGCAGGGCCTGGTCGCAGGGATGAACGCTGCCGCGAAAGTCCTTGGGCGCGAGCCGGTGATTCTCGGTCGTGATGAGGCTTACATCGGCGTCATGATCGATGACCTCGTGACCCGCCCGCCGGATGAGCCGTATCGCATGTTCACCTCGCGCGCCGAGTATCGCTTGCACCTGCGCAGCGACAACGCCGACGCCCGGTTGACGCCGATCGGGCGGCGGATCGGATTAGTCGACGACGCCAGGTGGCGGGCTTTCTCCGCCAAGCAAGCCGCGATCGAGTTGCTGGAGACTGCCCTGAGATCGAAGCGTGCCGGCGGGCAATCGCTGCTGGAGCTGCTCAAGCGGCCCACGGTCACGCTGGCCCAACTGTATCAGGACTACCCGGAGCTCGGGCCCAAACCATTACTCGCCGTCCTCCAGGCGACAGAGATTCGGGCCAAGTACGCCGGCTATCTGGAGCGCGAACAACGCCAGATCGAACGCTATCGGCACCTGGAGTCCCGGACGATCCCCGAATCGTTTGACTTTGCCTCCGTTGCCGAACTCCGCTACGAGGCCCGCGAGAAATTCACTCGCTTCCGTCCGCGCAGCCTGGGCCAGGCCGCCCGCATCAGCGGTATCAGCCCGGCGGACATCGCCACGCTGTCGTTGTACGTCGTTCATCGGCAGGGAGGAAAGCTGTAAGTGCCGGCGAGGCGGTCGACCCTGCCGGGGCCGCCGGAACCTTGGCCAAGGCGTAGACGCTTGTTCCGCCGGTTGTGGCGCCGCATGCGCCTCCGCCAGTACTCAAGGCGGCAACGGTCGCCCCGCTGATCGGCAGCCTGAAAGAATCGATCACCCCTCCGCTGATGATCTCGCCTGAGCCGCGGCGGCAATAGTATGTGCTCGGCCAACGGCCGACGGCATTGCACAACCCATGCACTTGCTGTTTGAGCATCGCTCGACGGGCCTGACGCAGGCCGCAAAGCGGACCGTTCGCGAAGGGGGCGGGCGGCTGTCAACCTTCCCGCCCCCGCCTTGTGCTTCCTATAGGCGGGCATGCAGGCAGGAATCGCCACGAGAATGGCCGGCATGGCCGGCATCGCCGTCCGTCCAGGCTGACCAGCGCGCCTTGACTGAAGTGGCCACGAGTCGTGATGATGTTACCCTGCGAATGGCCTGTTTTCGCCGTCAGATGAGGTGTTGAGTATGATCATCGGCATACCCAGGGAGATTCTCGCGGAGGAACGCCGGGTGTCAGCTTTGCCCGAAACCGTCGCCCGATACGTCCAAATGGGCTTTACGGTCCTGGTCGAGCGATCGGCCGGAAGAGGCGTGTTTCGATCGGACGAGGAGTACGCCAAGGCGGGGGCCGAGATCGTGCCTGATGCCCGGTCGCTCTTTGACCGGTCGGACGTCATACTCAAGGTCAAGCAACCGTGTTTCAACGAGCAGTTGCAGGCTCACGAGGCTGCTCTACTCCACAAGGGCTCGATTTTGATCACCTTTCTGCACCCGGCCGCCCCGGCCAATCACGACATGGTCCGCACGCTTCGCGATCGCGGCGTGATCGCCCTGACCATGGACGGCGTGCCGCGCATCTCGAGGGCCCAGACCATGGACGCCCTGACCTCCATGAGCACCATCACCGGCTATCGCTCCATTCTGATCGCTGCGAACCATTTCCCTCGCTTCATTCCGATGATCGGGACGGCCATCGGCACGATACAACCGGCCCAGATTCTGGTGGTCGGGGCTGGTGTCGTCGGCCTGCAGGCCATCGCCACCGCGAAGCGGCTGGGAGGGGTGGTCAAGGTGGTGGACATCCGTAGCGAGGCCCGCCGCGAGGCCGGAAGCCTCAAGGGCACGCAGGTTGTCGGTTTCGAAGTACCTGATGAGCTGGCCCATGGCGAAGGCGGCTATGCCCGGGCTCTGCCTCCGGAATGGCTGGAGCGGGAACGAGAGATGCTTCGTTCCATCGTGCCGCAGGTCGACATCATCATTCTGAGCGCATTGGTTCCGGGCGAGTTAGCGCCCGTGCTGATTACCGAAGACATGGTGATGAACATGAAACCCGGCTCGGTGGTGGTGGACGTGTCAATCGATCAAGGCGGCAACTGCGCAATGACCGTCTCAGGTCGCGAAGTCATGGTCCACGACGTGTACATCTGCGGAACGGCGAACATCCCCGGCTCGATGGCCGTCGACGCAACCTGGTTGTACGCCCATAACATGCTTCACTATGTCGAGAACCTGTTTCCCAACGGCCCCGGCCGGCCCAACCTCGAGGACGAGATCGTCCTACACTCGCTCGTGACCATCGATGGAAAGATCGTCCACAAGGGAGCCCTGAAGGCCATGGGCTAAGCCATGGCAGACAGCAGGCCCAAGGATTATATCGCGATGTTGGATCTCCTGTTGATGCTCGCAGTCTTTGCCGCTGCTTTTGCGACCGGCTACGTCCTCATCTCACGGGTTCCGGCGATGCTGCACACGCCGCTGATGTCCATGACTAATGCCATCTCGGCGGTCACGATCCTTGGCGCATTGCTGCTGTTTACCGGGCACGCAAGAACAATGGAAAAGACGCTCGGCGCGGCGGCCCTGGCGGCGGCGGCGTTCAACCTCGTGGGAGGATTTGTCATTACCGATCGAATGTTGGGCCTGTTTCGCAAGAAAGGGTCGACCGATCCGGGGGAATGAGTACCGCAGATACGACGGCAAGCCGCGGTTGCTCAAAAGGGTCTTGGCGGGTACGGAGAGTCGCATGGGACAATTGCTGGTCGATCTGGGTGTGTCGCTGATCCTGGTTCTGGGTATCTCGCAATTCCGAACGCCGCGGGGCGCCCGTACCGGCAATCTGACGGCCGCCTTTGCACTGGCTTGTGCGGTCGCGATCGTCCTGGCGCGTCACTCTGTGGCGGCCCTCCCGGTGATGCTGGTGGCGGGCGCTGCGGGGATCGCGACCGGTTGCGCGATGGCTCTTCGGGTCAGAATGATTCAGATCCCGGCGATGGTCGCCTTCCAGCACGGTATGGGCGGCGTGGCAGCGTTTCTCGTATCCTTTGTCGAATTGGTGGGGCAAACCGGGCGATCCTTGTCGAGCCTGTCCGAGGTGTCGGCTCTGCTGGGGCTCTGTGTTGGGACGGCAACATTCAGTGGGAGCATGGTCGCAAGCGGCAAGCTCGCCGGCCGAATTCGCCAGACTCCGGTAATTCTCGCCGGCCACAACGTCGTCCTTGCGGCCCTGTCGATCGGATGCGTCTTGCTGATGCTTGCGGCGGGTCTGGCTGATCGAGCGGCTGTTGTGGCGGCGGTCTCAGCGACCCTGTTCGTGGTTGCCGCGGCGTGGGGCGTAGTGTTCTCGGTCCGGATCGGCGGTGCGGACATGCCCGTACTCATTTCCTTCCTGAACGCCACCGCAGGCTTGGCGGCCGCCCTCTGCGGGGTGGCGATCCGCAATCAGTTGCTTATCGTTTGCGGGGCAACGGTGGCGGCGTCGGGCTCGATCCTGACGCACGTCATGTGCCGGGCCATGAATCGCAGCCTGACGAATGTCTTCGCCGGGCTGCGTCCGGCAGACGCGGGACTGGAAGCTGGACCTGCAACCAGGGCTGAGGCGATCACCCCAAGCCGGACCTGCCTTGAGAATTCGCCGCTCCCCGCGGAGCCATTGGTTCAGCCTGAAACAATGGATCCTTTTTCTCGGGCTATCGAAGCCGTCCGCAGCGCCCAATCCGTCATCATCGTTCCGGGTTATGGCATGGCTCTGGCTGACGCTCAGGAGACGACGGTCCGACTGGCGGAGCGCTTGGCGAGCATGGGGAAGAGCGTGCTGTTCGCCATCCACCCTGTTGCCGGGCGCATGCCAGGGCACATGCACGTCTTGCTGGCCGAAGCCGAGGTCGACTACGGCATGATCCGTGAGTTAAAGGACGTCAACCCGCAGTTTGCCCAAACCGATCTGGCACTTATCGTGGGGGCCTGCGACGTCGTCAATCCCGCGGCCATTGAGAGCCAAGGAACACCCATCTCGGGTATGCCCATTCTGCTGGCCCACGAAGCTGGCACAGTCATCGTCTGCAATCTCGATGATCGACCGGGTTACTCCGGTGTCGAGAACCCGCTCTATCGGCAACCCCGCACGATACTGCTCCTGGGAGATGCCAAGGAGACGCTAGCCCGTCTTTTCCGCGATCTTGTCTAACCGGTACTTCGGCTTTTTGAGCGGCTCGAACCGAACTGGTAAGGACAGGCGAGCGCCCGAGCAAGTCGGCTGGCAGAAGGCAACGAATTGCCGCAAATAATTCCACCTTGCCCATAAGCCACGACCGGATAACGCAAACCGAATTGCCCCGAAAAAGCAAGCAGACGGGAAGGTGACACCCTCACGAAAGGTTATTCTTAACACCAGCCGGGCACCTTTATCAGCACTACCAGTCTGATCGGACTTGGTTCCGGAAGCTCCGAAAATTCGGTTTGACACGAGCAACGCGGAATTGTAGAGTATGCAGTGAAGATGGCTAAGATAGGAAACTTTGGCCGGATGCGGGAATTTGGGTGTTATTGTGGAATGGGATGACTCGGGAGAACGGGAAGATGCCGGTGGATAAAGAGGAGAAAATCGGACCCAAGGGCGTTTATACGACCGGTGAGGTTGCCGAGATCTGCAAGGTCAGCCAGCAGACTGTCATCCGGTGCTTCGATAGCGGTCGTCTCAAGGGCTTCCGCGTGCCGGGATCGAAGTTCCGGCGTATCCCGCGGGAAAGCCTCATCCAGTTCATGAAAGAGAACGGTATCCCGCTGGACAATCTCGATTCGGGCAAGAAGCGGGTGCTGGTGGTGGATGATGACGAAGCCATTCTCGAAATGCTGACCGAGTTGCTGGAACGCGACGGCCGCTTTGAAGTCCGGGTTGCTCGAGGCGGCTACGAGGCCGGTTTGACCACCCAGGAGTTCCGACCGGATTGCATCGTGCTGGACTACAAGCTTCCGGACATCGACGGCAACCGCGTCTGCAAGGCCGTACGGTCGAACCCGGCCTTCGCGGACATGAAGATCATCCTGATCAGTGGCGTGGCAGACCCGGACGAAATCAATGAACTGCTGGCTTCCGGCGCCGACGATTTTCTGCGTAAGCCGTTCCAGATCGACGAGCTGATTTCGCGGATTCTGAAGTTGGTTCAGGTCTAGAATGTGCCGGGGCGACTGATCGGCTGTCCACCCGGGGGCCGGCAAATGCCGACCGGCGCCTCTGGAGAGGGAAAGGATGTCACTAAGGGAACGCTGAGGGGACACATGACTGCTGCTTGGATGTCGAAACCAGCCGAGGGGCACGTCGCCAAGCCGGCCCAGGTCGAGCTTGTCCTGTCCCAGGTCGATTCTCTACCGACCTTGCCCGCCGTGGCAACCCGACTGCTTGAGGTCACCACCAGCGAAGCGTCCAGCGCTCGCCAAGTCATCGAGCTCGTCGAATCGGATCAGGGCCTTTCCGCCCGCCTTCTTTCCATGGTGTCCAAGGCCAGCGTCGGTACGCCGGTGAACACCGTCGAACGGGCGGTCGTGCTCCTGGGCTTTCACGCCGTCCGCAGCCTTGTGCTGTCCATTCAGGTGTTCGAGACCTTCTCCCAGCGGATCGAGGAATCGGTCACCCGCGCTGATCACGCCGGCTTCTGGAAGCACAGCCTTGCTACCGCGTGCGCGGCCAAGATGCTGGCGGAGAAGGCCCCTTGCCTGTCGGGGCCGACTCTGGTCAATCCCGAGGAGGCCTTTGTATGCGGCCTGCTGCACGACATCGGCAAGGTGGTACTGAACGCCTGCTTCGCCAAGAGCTATAAACGGGTGCTGGCCAAGGTCGAGGCGACCCGAGGTTGCATCGCCGACGTCGAGCGCGAGGTTTTCGGACTCGACCATACCGCGGCCGGTTGTCGGCTGGCGGCCCACTGGAAGCTGCCGGAGATGATTCGTGAGTGCATCTGGCTGCATCACCAGACGCCTGCCTCCACCCCTACGCGAATCCGCTTCCCGGAGCACGTTCGCCAGGTCCAAGTCGCCAATCGACTTGCTCGGGAGATGAGAATCGGCTTTTCCGGCAACTACGGGCCGGATCGTCCTCTTGCCGCCGTGGCCGAGAGCGCGGGATTCGACAAGGCCGTGCTCGATAAGGTATGTGCCGACCTGCCCGAGTTGATCGAAGCAAGGGCGGAGTTGATCGGCCTTAACCGTCTCACGTCCAGGGATGTTTATTACGAGGCGCTCGCCAAGGCCAATGCGGAACTGGCACGCGTCAACCTGTCGCTTTCGACGGCCAACCGGAGGCTTGAACAAAGGTCCCGTTGTTTCGAGGCCCTGCGAAAGTTGACTGAGGAACTGGGCCACGAACCGGGACACGAAGCCATTTGCCGAGCGGCGGCAGGGGTGACCGAAATGGTGACGGACTGCAGACCCGCTGCGGTGTTTGCCGTGTCGCCCGGCCGCTCCGTTGTGATCATCGCGACCTCAAACGGCGGGGAAGGCGGACCGCAAGTCGAGATCCTGCCGATCGCGGCCCTCGGCGATGTCTCTGCCGTGTCCGGCGGCGGCGAAGGCTGGCAAAACGCGACGGCGGTTCCGGGGCCGCTGCTGGATCGTCTGAGGCACTCGTTCGGAAGCTCCCCCGGGTGGTATTGGCCCATTCGCCACCAGGATGGTTTTCTGGGGGCGATCGTCATCGGCACTCAGCGGCCGGTTGACCTGGACGAGTCGATGTCGGCCCTGGGGGATGCTCTAGGCGCCTGGTTGGCCGGTGCCGAGTCCCGCGTCCTGTCGCGTCAATTGAACGAAGAACTGGCCGATCTCAACCGCCGGCTGGTCAATTCCCAGGAGGAACTCGCCCGTGCTCGTTCGCTGGCCATGGTCGGAGAAATGGCAGCCGGCGCGGCGCATGAGCTTAACAACCCGCTTGCGGTCATCTCCGGGCGGGCTCAGATGCTCCATCAGGCCGAGGTCGACGAGGAAACCCGCCGCGTCGCCCTACTTATCGCCGAGCACGCACATCGGGCCAGCGCTATCGTCTCGGAGCTCATGCAATTCGCCAAGCCCACACCCCCGCGGATCGCCGATTTTTCCATCGCCGGTTTATTGGGCCAGCTTCGACGCGAATGGCTTGAAAAAACGTCCCTGACCGAATCCCAATTCCGCCTTGAACTATCGGACGGCCTGCCCCCGATCCACGCGGATGCTTCCCAGATCAAGACATTATTCGACGAGCTGATCCGCAATGCCGTCGACGCTCTGCGTGATACCCCGGAACCTCGCTTGTTCATCAATTGCCGGGGAGATATGACCGATGACAGGCTTGTCGTCGCGGTGGAGGACAACGGTTGCGGCATGACCCCCGAAGTCCTCGAGCACGCGACCGATCCGTTTTTCTCTCGCCGGCCCGCCGGGCGGGGGCGAGGGCTGGGCTTGAGCCGGGCGGTCCGGTACGCCGAGATCAACGGGGGAAGGATCCGGCTGACCAGCACCGCGGGCCAAGGAACGGTGGTCTTGGTGGAGCTGCCGGTCGCCGCGGGTTGAGGCCCGCGAACCGCCGGCGAATATGAACGGGGTGATCGAAGCAGATATCGCAGCAGAAGTTCCGGGCCGGGCGGGACGTGTAGGCTACCTCCTCCTCTTTTCTCCTCCTCCTCGCTCTCGCGGCCGAAGCGTCCGCCGGCCTTTTTTGAACCTGCGAGCCTGGTGCTGATCCGGCAGTGGGAAGAGCAATGACCGACAAGCGCGTGCAGATTCTCCTGGTCAACGCCGACGAAGAACTCGCGGAAATGGTCTCGCGCTGCCTGCGAGACACCTCCTGGGCCGAGGTGACCCACGTCACCACCGCCTCGGACGCCCTTTGCGAGGAGCTGACCACGCGGCATGACGTGGTGGTGACCGCGATGTCCCTGCCCGATGGAGACGGCCTTGCCCTCACCCGGGAGCTGCGCCTGACCAACCGTTGTCCGGTGATCCTTACCACCGAGCAGCCCACGGCCGAGGAGGCCATCGAAGCCCTCCGCCTCAGAGTCACTGACGTGCTCATCCAGCCTTTTGATATTGCCGACCTGATGGACCTGATCCAGAAGTCAGCCGAGCGGCGCCTTTGTTACCGCCACCGCCGGCGGCGATATCGACGGCTGCGTGCCATGGTCTCGCGCATCATTCGCGAACGTCGCGACCTCCGCCAGCGGATGGATCTGATCTGTCGCGACCTGGTCCATGCCTATCGCAACCTGGCTCAGAAAGTGGCACAGTCCGGCGTGCTTACGCACGACCTGAAAGAATAGAGACCCTCCCCTACCGGTCCGTGAATGACCCGCCTCCGGAAGCTCCTCCCCGTAGACTCACAAAGAACGTTCCCTCCGCCCGGTGACGCCCCGGACGGCGGCAAGGTTCCACATCCGTCCCGGCAAACGGTCCTGATCGCACCGCAAAACGCGAGAATCGGGATTCCCGGAGCACTCAAGGCCTCAATCATCGCAGGTCGGTTCTGCCAACAGGCCCGGCCCGCTCAGGCATCGCAGAAAAATACTCAGGTCGTCGCCGTCCACATCCTCATCAGCGTCCAGTAGAGTCGGTTCGCAGAGTGGATCCTGCTGCACGACGCCGGCCCCCGACAGGCATCGCTGAAATATCCCGAAATCAAACTGGTCCACGTCGCCGTCGCGGTCAAAATCAGGACCGACCGTCCACGTTGTGAAAGTGACGGAAATGGTCTGAGGACTGTTCCAGGCCTCCTGCGATACGACGGTGATTGTTGCCGTCCGTTCGGCCGCCGGCAAGCCCGCGAGGTCGTAGGTGACGGTGATGGGATCGGATTCGCCGGTTGATGAGCCCGACGTGGGAGAGACCTCCAGCCACGACGCATCATCGCTGATCTCATAGGACAGCGAACCCGTTCCGGCGTTCGTCACGGTGAAGACGTCGGGAGTGGCTGTTTCGCCGATCCACAAAACCCGCTCAATGACTCGCGGCTCGACCAGGAGCTTGGGACTCGGCGGCGGCACGGCGGCGACGAAGCTGACATTGTCGATGTTGCTCATCGACCATTCGCGAGGCGCGCCGTTGTAGAGGCGAACGCGAAGCGCGACGTACTTAAGGCCGATAACACCGCGAATCTCGCCGGCCGCCGTGAGGGGGTAGAAATTGGTGCGATCATTGCCCGTGTAGGTGCCGTCAATCGAAGCAAGGGGCCGGTAGTGGTCGCACCGGTTGACGCTCGCGGGCACCGACCCGTCATTGTTCCAGCCGATCTCCCAGAGCTGATGAACGTTGAGAGGCTCTTCCGTGAGCCCGGTGTGGCCGTGGAGCTGAACGTACGCCGACAGCGAGCAAACCACGCGTTCGGCCGCCGGATCGTAGTTGCTCACCTCGACGATCTGTCCCATCGTAAAATCCATCGACTGCCAGCTCGTGATTTTGCCGGCGAAATGATCTCCGAACGGCGTTCGGGGTCCGTAGGGGTTGGTGTTGTCATGGGGCGGCTTGTCGGGGCCTTTGCCGTCGAACAACGTGATGCGCCAGTCGTCCAAGGTACCGCCATGATCCTCAAAACCGGGGTTGAGGATGGCAGGCGAGTACCACGGCTTGTACTCCATGATCGTCATCTCGAGATCCACGCCGGACTGGAGCACGCCGTCTTTGTATGCTGATCCGTAGGGGTAGCCGTTGTCGGCCTGAGAATGGAACTTGTAGGCTGCAAACGCCGGAGACCCGGCCGCCGGACTCATCTCGATGAAATAGGTGCTCCCGGGGGTGAGCGGCACCTCGCCGGGAGCATAGCTGACGCCGACGATGCCGGTGTTGACCGCCTGATACGTGGCCTGGGCAATCTTGGCGGGGCCGACCTGTGCCCCGCCCGGGCCGTTCTGACGGATACGGAAGACGACGTCGACATCCCATGTCCCGGAGCCGGCGATGAAACAATCAGCAGCGGCCAACGCTACGCTGGTTGCACGAAACGTCTGTCCCCAGACGCCGGTCCCCCCCCGCCAGATCCTCGACGTTGCCGGGTGTCATGTCGATGTATGGAATGACCGTCCCGTCGTTGTCGCTGAAGACCGTCACGAGCAGATCGAGGCTTCGGGGATTGCCGGCCGCGTCGTAGGCCTGCCCGAGTGCGTAACCGTTGCCGTCCTCCACCCGGCTGCGGATGCCGAAATCATAGGGTGGAGTCCCGCCCTCGCCGGTAAGCTTGATGGCGTATCGTTCATACGGCGTGGTCGGCACATCGCCGCTGCGATAGCCGACCCAGCCGTCACCGGTGCCGGCGGCCGCAGACTTGGCCGGACCAACCTGAGGCCAGGACGTGATCGCGCCCCCGTTGTCGCGATGCACCGAGACGCGGATCGAACTGGCATTTGACCCCGCCAACATGAACTGAACGCGCGTGATCGACGTACCTCGCGCAATGAAAGTCTGATACCACGTCGTGCTCCAACTCCATGCTCCATCTGCAACATGGTAGCAGGAATAGTCGGGATTGAGGTCCGGGTCGACGGTGACGATCTGGCCGTCGATGAGCTGCACGTCGGTGACCACCGTGGGACGAGCGTAGAAAATGGGTTGCGTGACGAGAATCGTGTACCATCCGGCCGGGGAGTCGATCTGATAGTAACCGGGCGTGCAGGCTGAACCGTATTCCTGGCAGGCACCCAATCTCCTTCGTTCGCCGCGCGTGAACCCGGAGTCGGGCGACAGGTAAAGGTTCCATTCGTACAACTCGACATAATTGCCGGGGCGGCCCTTGATCCTCTCGTATCGGCCGGTACCCTTCACCGTGCCCGCAGCGATCGCGGACCCGCCGCCGAGAAATGAGACGCAAACCGCCATGAAGCACAATTGTCGCCACATGTTCTTGTCTCCCATTCGCGAAATCCCTGTTTCAGCGTCCTCGCCGCTGCTCCTCACTGATTGCACGACGCCGGCGTCGGCTGACCGGCCCCGCTCAAGCATTCCAGAAAGATGACCATGTCCTGCTGGTCCACATCCTCGTCCACGTCCAGTCGGGCAAGGGTACAATCCGTTCGGCCTTGCATGTTGCCCGGGCCTGAAAGGCATTGCTGAAATCGGCCGAAATCCTCCTGATCGACGTCGCCGTCGCAGTCAAAATCCGGAATCGCGAGCCTGGCCGGCCCCAGCCACAAGTCGTCAAAGGCCGCGATATACCAGATCGGCGTCTCGTAGAAATACTCCCACTTGTGGTGTGCAAACAGCGTGACGACCGGCCCCTCGGCGGTGAAGTCGACGGTCTGCTCCACCCACTGGCCGCTGGTGAACCGCATCCTTGCCCATTTCACGTTGGGGCTGTGGTGATCCGTTCCGCCGGTGAGATCGACCCCGATACGAGCAACCGCCAGACCGTCGATCGGATCATGATCGGATCCGAACGCCTGCGTCCGAATAAACCCGCCGAAGCGGTATCGCCGCCCGGGCTCCACGGTCATCGTGCGGAAGATCCCGCCGCCATGCTCGCCCTGGGACATATTCGGCCAGTTCGCCACATAGCCCATCCATTTCGGACCGGTCCGAGCCGTCACACTGTACGAACCGCTGTCGAACTCGCCGTTGAAGCTCCCAAACGCGGTCCAACCGGCCATCGGGTTGTTGTCGCTGCCGGCCAGCAGATTCGTGTAAGAGGTCGTCGAAATGTCCGCAAAACCCTGGCCGTCGGCGGTCACATCCACGTCCTGCACGACGCTCGCGCAGCCGACCGCCTGTATTCTCAGTGTCTGCCGGCCGGTGGGAACGTTTGTGAAGATGAAGCCGCCCTGTGAATCCGTGAACGTTGTCAGCCTGCGTTCTTCAAGGATGATTTCGGCCCCCGCCACCGGGCCGGTCTGACTGCGGATATGCCCGGCGAACGGTGCGAATTCGTTGCGGGTGGTGACGACAACAGGGGTCGCACGGGTGCTGAGGACATTGCGGTCCGGGTGGTGAGCCAGAAGCCACATGTCGTAGGTGGTGCTGGGCTGAAGGTGGCGGATCACGACGTCATGTAATTGGCGGGCAATCTGATCCGCCGGCCAGATCGTGTCGAAGGGCGGCGAGCCCGTCTTGCAGGCGATCGTCGCGGTTGTCGGAACGTCCGTCTCAAAGATTGCACGCACCTCAGTGCCGGAGATCGGCGTCATGACCAGATTGCTCAAGACAATCTCGCCGCGATCGGCCTCCCGCGTAACGAACGTCCCGTTGATGTCGATTCCCCCGTCGGGCACGCCGTCAAAGTAGGCCTGCCCCTCAGGGTAATTGTCCGAATCGCCGTAGATGGCAAAGGGCTGCCCGTCGGCCCGAGTAAACCGGACCGCGTAGGGTTGGCCCGGCGTGAGCGGGGCCTCGCCGGGGCCCCACACGAAGGCTTGCGGCAGGTCCTTGGACATCTCGGCGTGCTTGGCGACTCCCACCTGATTCCCCGGCGGATAACTGCCGGACCACTGGTGAACGCCGGCCCGCATCACAAAGCCACCCTCACCCGCGAGCATCATCTGTGCCACACGCAGCTCACTGCCTTGAGGAATGAAGGTTTGCAGCAGTTCGCGGAACGTTTTCGACCGCCACCAGTTGCTGACGCTGTAATCTTCGATAAAGCCGGTGTCCAGGCAGGAGATGGCCACCTTCAGGTCGGCCTCTGGCACCGGCACGCCGTCGAACCACGCGTGACCATTCGGGTAACCGTGCGGCCGGTACGCAACTGCCGGCGTCCAAGTGCTTCCCCCCACGCCGTCCAGACGCAGCGCGTATCGACGTCCCGGAATCAGCGGCACCTCTCCCGGCAACCAGCGGGCACCCGCGGGGAATAGGCTCCCGTTGGTCACGATCCGAGCCGGACCGATCTGTCGTCCCTCGGGGACGTCTTCGCGCACGCTGATGCTCACCCGGCTTCCGCCGTCCGGCGAGATCACAGCGACCTCGTCCAGACCACGCCCCGTAGCGATGAACGTTTGTGCCGCCCATCGGCAGGAGTCCAAGTCCGTCAGGCCCTGGCTGTTCATGGTGATGCGATCGCGAAGGTTCACTTCGACAGATCCCCAAGCTGGGACGGTGATGGGTGAATCCAGAATCGCGTGCGGAGCGACGCCATGGGCGTTGCCCGCAAGGTAGTACTGGCCTGCCGGCAGGTTGTTAATGCTGAAGTTTCCCCACCAGGCCAGGGCAATGCCGTGAGCGCCACTTGGATTGTTCCCCACCCCGACCGCCCAGATGAGCGACTCGTGCACACCATCGCCATACTGGTCTTCCCGACGACCGGTGATCGACCCCGACTCCGCAGGCCGGCCGATGAATGTGACGGCCAGCCCCACGAGCACGGTGCCTCGCGCAAGCTTGCGACACATGGGATGTCCTCCGCAGTTCGGTCTCCGCGAGCCGAGTCGGACCAATCACGGTCATTATATCATACGGATAGCCCAATGTGGAAAAATGTGGAGCACGAACCCGGCGGACGCCGACTCGCCTTGGCAGGCCCCATTTCACAGAGTTCTTCTTACTTCGACTGCTTACGGACGATCATGTCGAAATTGCGGACCATCGACCGATACATGCCCGTGACGATGCCACCGTATAGAAAGATCGCAATGACCGTCCCGACAAAGAGATATGCCATGACTTCGGCCTCGGTCGCCCCGAACCTGGAATAGCGGTCGCTGGTCATTTGATGAGGGTTCAGCACCATGTAGATCGACATGACAAAGGTCAGCGGCCCGGTGATGCCGGCAATCTGCTCCATCGTCTCGAGGGCCCCGTAAGCACAGACGCCCAGCCCGAACCCGACCAGCGTCATGATGCCCATGCTCTGAATGATGGCCTGGACGGACCCCTTGCTCTTGAGCGAAGTCTGCAGACTCACCACGCAGGCCAGTGCCGAATAGACCAACAACAGGGCGGGCAGGAGTATCGCCGACATCAGGTTGACCACCGGCGGATCGGACCCCTGGACCAGGTCGTTGACGGCCATCAACAGGACGGTGCCCGCCGGGACGGCCATCAGCGGCGCGGTAAAGCTGATCAAGCCGCGGATCTTGCCACGAATGATGTAATCACTCTCCAGCGGCGTGACCAGCATCAATTCCATGGTACCCGACTCGCGTTCACGGCTGATGGCGGTCGCGCCGGTGTTGAGAGCCATGAGAATAGCGGTGACGAACTCGACCATCACGATGCCGGTGAGCCAGTCGCGAGCGGCATTGGCCATCTGCTCTGCCGTGGCTCCCGGGTTGGCGAGTCGCCCGCTGTTGTGAAAGACCAGCAGCACGACGGCCGCCGAAATGCCCGCAAAGATGAACCCGTAGTAGACCAGGCGGTTGCCGGCGGCACTGCCCTGGGTGACCGCCTCGCGCCACGCTACCGGGTTGGCCCAGACGTGCCGCGGCCGACGACGACGCTCACCCTCGGTTGATTTCCTCCGCAGGACCCGCAAGACCGCGCGTTGCAACAAGCTGCCTTCGGCCTGCTTGACGCCGCGCCGGACGAAAACGGTTGCCAGGGCGATCATGACCACCGATGCCCCGAATGTGATCGCCATGTACGCCATGTGCGGAGCCGACGCCACCCAGGATAACGCCCACCCGTAGTGGTCCACCAGGGCCGGTGCCGGCGGCGGCACCCTCTTCAGCCCCACCAGAAGGGCCAGGAAGGGATTGAACGCCGACAGCCAGCTCATGCCCGTCCTGCTGCCGGGCAAGATCGACTCGGGCACGTGCGTTCGCGGCCAAAGCCCTAACGCCAGGGTCGCAAACAGATACACCGCAATACCGGCGTAAAAGGACAGGATGGTCCCCCGCGTGCCGACGCGGATCATGCTGATCGTGATGGCCAGCGCCCCGGTCACCAGGGCGGTACAGGCGGCAATGCCGAAGCTGATGAAAATCTGCCGGGTGGTGACGCCGCCGTAAAGCATGGTAATGCAGAAAATCGGCAACCCCGAGAGCAGCAGACTGAGCACGAAGAACAGCCGGCTCATCAACGAGCCCAGGGCGATCTGGGCGTTGGTCAGCGGCGTGGTCAGCAGCACGTTGAACGTCTCGGCATCCTTCTCCTGCGAAATCGCACCGGCGGTGAAGACCGGCGCCAGAAAACACATCATCGCCAGTTGTAGAACCGAGATTGCCTCAAAGGTGCTCGCTGACGACTTGGCCAGCTCGCCCAGTGATTCCCCGTGCTTCACGGTCTGCGCGACGATCAGCACGACGAAGAGCATGACCAGCAGATAACCTGTGCGGGCCCAGAAATGGGACGCTCGCTTGCTGCCCATGCTCACCACCCGCAGCACGATCGGATTGGCCGGCACCAGCCGCCAGAGCCACAGACCGACGTCCGCGAGAATCTTCCGGGTCACCTCTGCCATCGTCTCAGCGCCTCGACCTTACCGCTTACTGCGTTTGTGTCGTCGGGAACCGGATATCCGCCTCGTCCATCGTCATGCCGTGCTTCTCGCCGAACTCGCGCAGTTCGGCAAGCACCGCCTCACGCTGCTCCCAAGTCACCAGCCCCATGACCTCCAACTGAAAGGCCTTCCGCAGTTCAAGAACCGGTTTGGCCATTTCGTTGTATTCCTGGTCCAGATGAAACAGCCACGGTGCCGGCGACTCCTTGTACATGGTGACGCCCAGACCGTGGAGGGCGCGGTTTCTGCGAACCTTCTCCCGCCACTCGGGCGTGGCGAGCGCTTTGGCTCTGGCGGTATAGTCCTTGAGCAGTTCCCGCCCCCTGGCGTATTGCTCGTCGGTCAGCTTGAAAGTCTGCCGCACCTGATTGAGGAACTCAATCCAGTTGGCGGGATCCAGATCCCGGGTGGACCAGACGGCTCTCTGCTCGGCCGACCTCACCTCAGGCGATTTCCTGGGCTTGCCGCGGCTTTCCCGCCCGTCGACCGATTCGTCCTCCAAGGCATTCTCAAGGTCATCGAAAAGCCCCTCTCCCTCCTTGACCTCGCCGCGTGCCCAGCGATCCATGCGCTCATCGAACTTGTCGAGAGCCCGCTCGATCTCCCGCTGCTTCTTCTCGATTTCCTTCAACTGCTCCTCGTTAAGATACGGTCGGCAGTCGTCGGTCATGCTGCTGAACAGCTCTCGCCAGACCGGTATCGTCTCCTTGGCTTTCTCGGCAAACTCTCTAGCCTTGTCGGGCTTGATGTTTCGCTGGCCGGGCCCCATGTTCTCGACAGCAAACTCCAGCAGCGGGGCGACCTTGCCGCCATGGGTATGCCCCATTCGCATCATCTTCCGCGCGATCGTTTCGCTCAGCGTTCTCTTCTGCTCGTCCGAGAGCGTCGCGCCGATATCCCTCTCGAGCGTCTCACGAATCCAGACGCCGGCGAATGCCCGCGCCAATCCGGGTGTCAGACGGACCCCGTGCTTTGTGGGACGCATCACGTCTTCGCCCGGGGCCTGGGAGACGGATGGCTGTTGGTTCAGCGTTTCCAGTTGCGTCGCCTCATCCGGGGTGATTTCGTCGTCCTGCCCCAGCGCCGGACCGACCAACACCGCGAACGCCGACGTCAGAATCAAGGTGAGCCGGGTCATTGGGCACCTCCTTCCGGAGCCGTGGCATTCGCCGGCTTCAGGTCGAATCCCTTTTCCGACAAGAGAGACTCCATTCTCTCCTCGGCCGCGCGTCGTTGCGACGGTGTGGGAATGCGGTCGATGCGAGTCTTGAGATCGTTTTCGATCGCCCTGAAGCCGGAGTTCAGGTCGGTCTGCTCCTGGTCCAGCAAAGGCCTCAAAGGATGGTTCCAGCCGTTCGGCAGGCGAAACATCATCGATTGCCATACCCGGTTGCGGTGGGACTTGGCACGCCACTGCTGGTCCGCCCGGATCCGGTCGGCCCGCTCCAGGCATTCGCGGAGAACCGAGTCGGCCGTCGCCGACTGGGATTCATCAAAACCGTAGAACGTCTTGGCATCATTGACGTATTTCTCCCAGGCTGCGGTCGGTTCCCTGTCGATGGCGATCTGGGCCTGCTGGCGGGCCCGCTTCAGGTCGGGCGACTGCCCTTGCTCATCGAGTCTGATCTCTTGATCGGGGTCTTCGAACGGGTTACGCGTCGTGTCGGCCCGGCCGTCAGCCCATTGCCGCATCCGTTCTTCAAAGGCATCAAGAGCCTTGTTGAACGCCATCATCTCGCCGGCGAGCTTGAGCTGTTGCTTGAGAGGAAGCATGGGCCGGATGTCCTGGACCGTGCCGCGGGCCATGTCGCGGATTGCCGGGACCAGCGGGACAACCCGCTCGCCGAATTCCTTACCGAATCCTCTCGGAATGAACGATTGCTCGCCGCGGGCGGCGGCCGACATCTGCTCCTCCATGAACCGCTCGATCAGTTCCTGCCCTGGACCGTCAATCTGGTGCATCATCTGCATGAAGCGGCGGGCGATCTTCTCCGCGGCCTCGTCGGCTTTCGACTTATCCAGGCCCAGTTGGCCCGTCAGGTGACCGGTCCACGCACTGGCAAAGATCCGAGCCATCCCCGGAGTAAAACGAAACCCGGCTTCGGTCGGCCGGTCCATCGGGTCGGCGTTGCCCGGCCCGGCTCCGGGTTGTTGTGCCCCCGCCGTTGAAACGGCGAGCAGCACGAGCAGTCCGGGCCGCAAACGTTTTGGAATCATCATGGTTCCCCCTATCGCAGTTGCTGTTGAACCGGTCTGTTGGTCAGACGTCGGGTGTTGTTGGCGGCCTGTCCGTGGGACGCCACCCGCGGCTTCTCCGCCGGTCTGAGACCGACTCCCGGAAAGGTCGCCGCAACGGTTCCTATTGAACTATCCCCTTGGTCAGACGCATGAACGCGGTTTCGAGATTGACCTCTTCCTCACGAAGCTCCTGGATCGCCAGGTTCTTCTCAATCAATGCCCGGGCCAGAAAACTGAAATCGTGCATCTCGTTCTTCAACTCCACCGAGACGAAGCCGTTGTCCTGTTGCACGTTCTTGACCTCGTCCAGTCGGCGGAGCGTATCCACGGCGATGTCAATCTTGTCGGGCACGCGGATCTGCACGCGGACGCCGCGTTTGGCTCTGCGGGTGATCTCGCCCACCGGGCCGTGAAACAGCAGTTCGCCCCGCTCAAGGATCCCGATGGTCGAACAAAGCTCGGCCAGTTCAGGCAGAATGTGCGAGCTGATCAGGATGGTCTTGCCCATCCGGTGCAGTTCCTTGAGCAGCTCGCGGATTTCGATGCGGGCCCGCGGGTCCAGGCCGCTGGCCGGCTCGTCCAGCAACAGCACCTTCGGGTCGTGCAGCAGCACCCGGGCGATACTCAGCCGCTGCTTCATGCCGCGCGAGAGCGAGTCGACCAGAGCGTCGCGCTTGTAGCTCAGGTCGGTCAACTCGAGCACGTCGCCCACGATCTTGGTCCGCTGGTGTCCCGTGATGCCGTAGGCCGAAGCGAAAAACTCCAGATACTCGACGACCACCATGTCGGCGTAGGTGCCGAAGAAGTCGGGCACGTAGCCGATCAGCGGGCGGATCTTGCGCGATTGATAACCCACCACGTGGCCGCAGATGCGGGCCTCGCCCCAGGTCGGCTGCAACAGCGTCGCCAGAATCCTGATTGTCGTCGTCTTGCCCGCGCCGTTCGGCCCGATGTACCCGAAGCACTCGCCTTCCTCGATATTCAGGTGAAGGTTATTCAGCGCTACCAGGTCGCCGTATCGCTTGGTCAGGTTGATCGTCTCGATGATCATCACTCAGGCCCGCTTGGTTCTTGCACCCCGTCCTCATCCCCTCGTGCCCCTGATCGGGATCGTGAACCGGTACATGGTTCGCGCGTGATCGGGTTCGATGGGCCTCCACTTTTCGTTGCTCCCGCTTCTCCGCCAGCACAGCCGGGCCGGTCCGGGATCATCGGCAAAACCGACGAACAAAGCGGTGTCCCGCGTCAGTTCGCTTGACCGGTCGAGCACCCGCCCCTGCGAGCGGTCCAGTCTGTTGAAGCCCTCATCCGCCTGATTGATCTCGTCGAAGAAGGTCAGCAGCAGCATGCCGCTGGTAAACTTGTCGCTGCGGACGTCAATCTTTTCTTCCTCTCGCTGGGCATAACCCCCATAGTAGTAGGCGTCCCTGCCATAGCCGAACAATCTCGCCCACTCCGTGGCTCGGGAACTGAAGAGCCGTTCGGTTCCTTTGAGCACCGACTCAACCGTGATCCTCTTGCCGTTCGGCAGGACCTTGAAGTGGTAACAGTAGATCCGGTTGTCACGGGTTTCGTTTTCGGAGAAGCCCCGTGCCGCGATAAAGAGCCAGCAGGTGTCCAGATCGGCGCCCAGCTTGTTCTCGATCCAGCTTTCTCCGCTCAGCTCCGTCCACGTCCCCGCGTCCCGGTACAAGGCGGCGTCAAGTCGGCCGGCCATCGTGCCTTTCCAATGACCTTCGAAATCCTTGGCCGTCGCCCGGAACAGAACGTCATGCAGTTGGCCCGCCACCGGCGCCGCTATGTACTCCGCGCCCGCCGCATAGACCGACTCGCCCGTCGGGTACAGCTCCTCGTACCACCTCGGCCGGATCGCCGCGGGAATCGGCGGCGAGTTCTCGATGTCCAGCCAGTTGCCCGGTATGCCCAGGTCCACGTTGCTGTAGGTCGCCGTCTTCATGCCCAGGTAACAGACGGCTCCGACGTCCGGAGACCCGGCTTTCCCGTCGACCACCGTGAAACACTCCACACTGTTGCCGATGCCGCGCACGAAACGTACCGCCAGAAGGCTGGTCGTGCTGGCTGCGACGCTCACTGCGGCAAAGGCGGGCCAGGACATGCGAACCAGCCTCTTCTTCTTCAGCCACGTCCAACTGCCGAACGTCGCCACCACAATGTACGCCACCACGAACAGGAAGGCGAATAGAAAATAAAGACTTGCGGCGACGTCGAAATCCGTGGCTTCCTCGACGAGACCGTGCAGGTCGATGTCGCGCATCGGCCCGGAGCCCCCGAACCCGCCCTGCGGCGTGCTCCGCGGCGCCGGTGCCGGCCTGATCCTGACGACCTGACGTAGAAATGACTCCGAATAAGAGCCGACCTGGAACAGCTCTCTCATCTCCGCGGCGACCAGTACCACCCGGCCGCGACCGTAAGGCCGTGAGGCCGCCAGAATGTTCTCTTCAACCGATTCGGCCTTCTCAAAAGGAATGATCGATTCCGCATCCGGGAGAAGCGCGCCGCGCGCGATGGGGCAGAAGTTCAGGGGAGACCGCAGGCTGGATATGGCCGGCTCCGCGTTGCCGAACAGCAGTTCGCAAGCGTGCTTCGAGAAAACCTTCGGAGAGGTGGTGCTCGTCACCTCGCTCAGACGCGCCGGAAGCATCTCGCCGAAGGCACTGCGGTTGATGATGTCCCAGTTCTTGCTGACGCCCAGAACAAGCCTGCCCCCCCGGCGAACCCACTCGATCAGCGCCTCGCGTTGGCCCAGATCCATGATGGATGCCGATGGGTCCGCCCCGTCCCAAACGATCACATCGACCATTTCCAGCCCGGCCACCAGATCGGGCAATTCAGCGGGAGCGCATCGGGCAACGATCAGATCTCTGTCCGACGTCGTCTCTTTGGTAAGGTTGCGGAGATGGTTCAGACCGCCCTCGCTGATATCCAGGATTACCAGCGTCCTGGGATTCACGGGAATGATCTGGTCTTCCGGCGCCAGCTCCAGCATCTTCTCATTCTGCTCATTGAACAAGGGAATGAGCGAGCCCTCGGCGGAAACTACACGAACGTTGAAGGACACGTCCCGGGCGCCTCGAGCCGCCGGCACGTAGAGAAAGGCTCGCCTGTTGTCCCGTATAGAAATCTGCCGGCGGGCCACCACCTGATCGCCGTCGCGATCCGGTTGTCGGACTTCGAGCCACCCGCTGAAAAGGTCGCCGTCATGGTTGGTCAGGTCCACACGAATGGGTGTCCATCGCCCGAGCTTGTAGTGGCAGCGACCGTGATCCTGCCCATAAGGGTCCGTTGACGAAAAACCGACACTGATGATCCGACCGGTGAGATGAACGGCCATGGCCACAGTGGGCCACCACAAGGCTGCGATGGCGGCTGCGACGCAACAAGCAGGCAAGAGTCCGTTTTTTCGCTGGCCGGTCATGAGGTTTGAACGACCTCGTCTATGCCTTGCTGCTTTAATCTACGAATCCGGCGATCATCTGTTCATTGTGAGTGACCAAGCATTACTCCCAGTGTATGCGGTTTTCGTCGGACACCATATTGTACAGTAGCGAGGGCTCGCTTCTCAACCTGAGCGATTTTCCGCCTGCAGGCAGATGATCCCTCCCACATGATATACAGACGAGCACGGCATTGGTTTGTTTCGAGAGAACCGGTCCCTGTTTTTCAGTGCCGCTTAGCGCGGAGCAGACGCCTGACCCGGTACAGGGCCTCGATGAAGAAGAAGTCGCCCCAGATTACCGACTCATCGACGGCCAAGCCCTTTTCCAGATCCCCGACACCGTGCTTGAGGATTCCCTCCCAGTTTGGATCGTCAATGGCCAAGTACTCAGGCTCGCACAGTGCGGTCAGGATGCGAAGCGCCGCATCCTGAAGGTACTGGCGCTGGCGAGCCTGCTCTGGGCCGACGGTCTGCTCGGCCTGTGCCAATTCCAGGAACCCGGCGGCCGCAATCGCGGCGGCGGAACTGTCGCGGGGCAACGCTAACCCTGGGGATGCGTCGAGGTCCCAGGGTGGGATCGGATCTCCGGAAAGCTTTTCGATCAGATAGTAGGCACATTGTCGGGCAGTCTCCAGCCACGGGCCAAACCCCAGCAACCGTCCGCAGGTGGCGAAGCCGTAAACCGCCCAAGCCTGCCCGCGAGCCCAGCAGGAATCCTGTTGCCAACCGGCCCGGTCAGCCCGAATCGTGCATTCGCGGTGATCTCCCATCAGGGCGAACCCGACGGTTGAACCGTCTCCCCGAACCAAATGGCGGCGAGAAGTGGCCACGTGCTGGCTGCCGATGGTGAGTAACCAGTCGTCATCCGACAAGTCGGCCGTGTGCAGGATCAGGGGTACGTTCATCAGGTCCTCGATTGCCAGGACCGGCGCCGCCGGGTCCATGATCAGGCAGCGGGCACTCTTGCTGAAGCGGCCGGCCAGCGTCCGCGCGGCTTCCTGCATCACCTCCACCACGCGCGCCTGCGGAGCAGCGGCCCGAACCGTTGCCTCATGCCAGCGCCGATGACTTCCGTGGTAGAACACCAGGCCCAGGCCGACCTGAGGCAGTGCTTTCAGAGGCTCGACGGCCCGGCTGTATCGTTCGGCAGTCTCGGCCCACCAAGCCTCGCCGCTGACCTCGTGGAGGATCCACATCATCCCCGGCAAAAGACCATTGAAGCTGCCTGACCAGGCCGACGGATCGATGCCCCAGCGTCCCTGGACCGTGTGCGCGACGAACTGGTCAGGGTACCGCTCGACCAGTCGCCTGACTTGCTGACCGGCAAACTCAAACGCCGCATCGAACGGCGTCGGAATCTGGGGTTCCTTGCGTTTGGCCATCGTATTCCTCGCGCGATCCGGCCACCTCGGCAGTCGCGGAAAGACTAGCGGAGCGCCAAGATGTAATCAATCGAGTAGAATGCCGCCCATGCACCCGGACATCGCACGGATTCTGATCTCCCGCGATAAGATCGCCCAGCGAGTGAAGGAGTTGGCGGACGAAATTGCCCGCACGTACGAGGGCGATGCGGATGCCGGCATCACGGTTGTCACGATTCTGTCGGGAGCGCTGATCTTCGTCGCCGACCTCATGCGGCAGTTGCCGCTCAAGATGAAGGTCGGACTCATCATGGTTTCCAGCTATGCCGGGCCGCGAACCAGCCCGAGCAAGCCGAAGGTGATTCACGGCCTCAATACGGACGTCGCCGGACGCCATGTATTGCTGGTGGACGACATCCTGGACACCGGCGGGACGCTCCGGATGGTCCGACGTCGCCTGGAAAAGGCCGGGGCCCGTTCAATCCGAACCTGCGTCCTGTTACGCAAGCCCGCCAAGGCCCCTCCCGACGTCGGGGCCGATTTCATCGGGTTTGACATCGAAGACGCTTTTGTTGTGGGCTACGGCCTGGATTTCGACGATCAATATCGTAACCTCCCCGATATTGCGGTTCTGCGGGAGGAAATCTATGCTCGGAGGAACAGCGGGGCGGCGGAAATGACCGATTCCCAAGCCCCAATCACCAATGAATGACGAAGCCCCAATGACGAGATAGTGACGAATGTCGAAACCCCAACGCCTGAATGAGACTGACAAAGGGGCAGGACAAGCCCCATGGATCCGTCATTCGGATTCCGGACTTCTTCCGTCACTCGGATTTCCTCATTCCGGCTTCTCCGGTCGCACCCTCGAGGCCCCATACACCCAGGCTCACGGCAGCCACGGTCACACGCTCGAGGCCGCCAATCTCCTGCCCGCCCACCTGCTCGACGGCAATGAGATTGTCATCCTGGCGATCAAACCCTCTCTCTGGTTTGTGGTTTTTGTCTCGTTTCGCTGGCTGATGGCGGCTCTGGCGCTGATTCTCGCGGCCGGCTGGTTGGCCGAACTGGCTCCACAAGTCAACGCGGCGATGATCATTAAAGCCGCCGCTATTCTGGCCGCCGGCCGCGTCGCCTTGGCCGTGCTCCAGTGGGCATCCCGTCTCTACGTCCTGACCAACCGCCGCATCATGCGGCTTACCGGAATCCTCAACGTCGATCTGTTCGAGTGTTCCCTCACCAAGATACAGAATACCTACGTGACGCTGACCTGGTATGAACGCCTGACCCGGCTGGGAACGATCTCCTTTGCCACGGCCGGGACCGGCGGCGTGGAGGCGTCATGGATTAATGTGAATAACCCCCTCGAACTCCACGAACGCGTCCGATCCGCCATTCATCGGGCCCAACGACCGGGCGGCAGCGGGATCTGAACCGGCCATGCCGGTGACACGTCCGGCGGGCAGAAACTGCGGTCCCCGTTCTGTCAGAACCGCGACCGTATGGGCCCCGCAGCGGCTCGACCCGTCGCCTGCGCTGGCGGTCCTCAAACAACCGCCCGAATGGCCACCCACCCGAGTCGGCTTGGCCCGGCCACTTTCACTTTCCCCCAAGTTCCTGTAGCCTACCGGAGCACTATCGTCCGCTGAACAAGGAGCAAACACATGTTTGTCGTCGAGTCTTATGCCGTGGCCGTCGTCATGTGCGTCATCACCATGTTGTGCTGGGGTTCCTGGGCCAACACTCAGAAACTGGCCAGCAAGGAATGGCGGTTCCAACTGTTCTACTGGGACTATTCGATCGGTGTGCTGCTGCTCACCATCATCTTTGCCCTGACACTGGGCAGTATGGGCTCCGCCGGCCGCACCTTCCTTGCCGATCTGGGACAAGCCAGCGGCACGGCGATCGGGCTCGCGTTCCTGGGCGGCGTGGTCTTTAATCTCGCCAACATTCTCCTGGTCGCGGCCATCGACATCGCAGGCATGTCCGTCGCTTTCCCGATAGGTATCGGCCTCGCACTGGTCGAAGGCGTCATCGTCAATCACATACGAGATCCGAAGGGCGATCCGCGTTTCCTGTTCGCGGGAGTCGCCGGAGTCGTCATCGCCATCATCATCGACGCCATCGCCTACGGCAAACTGCCAAGAGAGGGCCAGAAAACGCTGGGCAAGGGTATTGCCCTCTCGGTCGTCTGCGGTCTGTTGATGGGCCTGTTCTTCTACCTCGTGGCCGCGGCGATGCCACCTATTGCCGAAATCAACGAGCCTGCCCAGGCAGGCAAGTTGACTCCCTACAGCGCGCTCTTTTTCTTTTCTCTGGGCTTGTTCCTGTCGAACTTCCTGTTCAACACCCTGGTCATGGCCAAGCCCTTTGTCGGCGAACCCGTGCCCTTGGGGGACTACTTCAAGAAGGGAAATCCACGGCTGCATATCGTCGGCATCCTCGGCGGCATCATCTGGAGTATCGGTATGTCGTTCGCCATCATCGCGGGCGATCGGGCCGGTTACGCCATTTCGTACGGCCTCGGGCAAGGGGCGACCATGATCGCCGCCTTCTGGGGGGTCTTCATCTGGAGAGAATTCAAGACCGCGCCGAAAGGCACCAACGGATTGCTCGCATTGATGTTTGTGTTTTTCATCGCCGGACTGAGTCTGATCGTGTACGCGAACGCGTGAGGTGAACGATGGCAGGGAGTATTTGCGTCGTCGGCAGTTCGAATACGGACATGATTCTGCAAATGGATCGCATCCCCCGGCCGGGTGAGACGATCCTGGGCGGCGAGTTCTCCATGGCCGCCGGGGGCAAGGGCGCCAATCAGGCCGTCGGCGCCGCCCGAGCAGGCGGACAGGTCGTCTTTGTCGCCCGCGTGGGCAACGACATGTTCGGCGACCAGGCTATCCGCGGGTTCATGCGGGACGCGATCAACGTCGACTACGTCGTCCGGGACCCGCAAGCCCCATCAGGCGTGGCCTTGATCTTCGTCGCCAAGGACGGCGAGAACAGCATCGGCGTGGCTTCCGGGGCCAACGGGCGACTCTCGCCCGCAGACGTCGCCAAGGCACGAGAGGCGATCACCTCCGCGGATATCCTACTCATGCAGTTGGAGACGCCTCTGGACACGGTGAAGGCCGCGGCCGAGATGGCTGCCGCCGCCGGCGTGCGCGTTATTCTCAATCCGGCCCCGGCTCAGCCCCTTGGTGACGATCTGCTCAAGCACGTGTCGATCCTGACGCCGAACGAATCGGAGGCGGAACTGCTCACCGGTGTAAAGGTCGAAGGAACAAAGGGCGCCGCCGAGGCAGCGAAGGTACTGATGTCCAAGGGGATCCAGACGGTGCTGATCACCTTGGGGCCAACCGGGACGTTCGTGGCCGCGAAGGACTCTGCCGAACTGGTCCCCAGTTTCAAGGTTAAGGCGGTCGATACCACGGCCGCGGGTGACATCTTCAACGGTGCCCTGGCAGTCGCCCTGGCCGAGGGGCGGGCGCTTAAGGAAGCAGTGCGTTTTGCCAACGCCGCTGCCGCACTCTCCGTGACCAAGCTGGGAGCCCAGCCTTCGGCCCCAAGAAGGCAGGATATCGAACAGTTCATGGCCTCCGCGTAGGGCACGGTCGAGGTCGCCGCAGCGACCGAGACCTGCCGCGCTATGTGTGCT
>DAOOIV010000069.1:11184-28756 GCA_035384605.1 Phycisphaerae bacterium | reverse complement strand
GGGCGGCTTCTCGGCTGCTTGAATACCAAGGACGGCCGGTTGACGGACCTCGATGTCTGCATTCAGGCCGCCTGGATACTCTTTGCGTGCGACCATCGTCCCATTCTCCGCCTCCACCCGGGTGACGTAGCCGACGTAGGGAAGGCCCATGCGCTCGGCCAGCATCGCGCCGACGAAGCCGTCGAGATCGTCAACCGCCTGCGTGCCGGTCAGGATGAGATCAAACGCCATGTCTCCCATCACGCTCTGAAAAATGACGGCAAGTGCCTGGTTCGTGACGCCCTGATCGAAGCCCTCACCGGTGATCTTGATCAGCCGGTCGACGCCCTTGGCGGCAGCGGTATAAAGGCTTTCGTCCACGTCGCCGGTATCGACGGTGATCACGGTAACCGTTCCGCCGTGCCGCTCCTTCAGCAGCAACGCCTCTTCGAGGGCATGCTCATCCAACTCGTTGGGGATCAGCCGCAAGAAGCTCCGATCCAGCAGACCGGACTGCGCGTCGATCTCCAGATCTTCCACCAGGTCGGGAACAAATTTGACGAGAACGATAATGTCCATAGCGTGATCTCCTAGCCGAATAGGGCCTCAGCGAGCAGTTCGGCGATATCCCTCACCATGAGTTTGCCTTCATTTCCGGTACTCTTGACCGCATCCTCGAAGCGAGGCGTCTCGTACGAACAGGCCACGGCGAGGACGTCGGCTCCAACCGCGATCGCTTCCTTGATCCGCCACTCCGTGGTTCGAGCATGGGCCTTCTCCCATGAGAAACCGTCCAGCCACATTCCGCCTCCGCCTCCGCCGCAGCACAGGCTCAGGGCACGGTTATGCGACATCTCGACAAGCTCGACGCCCGGAATGGCCTCGATAAGCCGGCGAGGCTCCTCGTAAATGTTGTTCTCGTTGGCCCGCCCGAGGTAACACGGGTCGTGATACGTCACCCGCATTGAAAGTGGGTTCTTGAACAACCTTCTGAGTTGATCGATGCGCTCAAACAGGAATTGGGTGTAATGCCTTACCGGCCTGTCAAAACCGAGACGAGGATACTCATGCTTGAGGGCGTTGAACGCGTGCGGGTCGCCGGTGATGATCTCTCTGAATGAATACTTCGTCATCGCCTTGATGTTCTTGCGGGCGAGCAGCTCGAACAGTCCCCATTCCCCCGTGAACGCCTGCGTGTCGCCGTCGCTGTTCTCCTCCGGGCCGAGGATGCCGAATGTCACGTGCAGGGCGTGAAGTACTTTTGCCATTGCTTTGCTGACCGACTGAACACGCGGGTGATACGAGCCGTAATCACCGACAAACCAGAGCACATCAACCGGATCCTTGTGATTCGCCAGCACCGGGACCGGGATGGTGAAATCCTTAGCCCAGTCCGCGCGCTTCCGCGGCGATTCGCCCATGGGATTGCCGTATCGCCGCGAATTGCCCAAGGCGGTCTGTAATTCCGGCGGAATGCTCCCGCCGACAAGCATTTCCGTCTTGAGCGCCGAAAGCAGGCCTCTCGTCAAAGGTATCTGGACCGGACAGACGCTCGCACAGGCAAAACACGAGACGCACAGCCAGATCGTGTCGCTCTCGAGCACACCTTGCCAGTCGTCGGCGCGAAGTGCGGCAATCAGCGATCGGGGCGGATGGTCCATCGCAAAGCCGTAAGGGCACACACCGCTGCATGTTCCGCACTGAAGACATCTGCGGATGTGTTCGCCGTCGGGAGTTGCCCGGATCACCTTGTCGAGAAACTCGTGGGACGTCATGACCGACATGTTGAGATACCTCACGCTTGGAGAAACCGCATCCGGCGATTACCATGAGGACAATACTTGTGTTGCCCTGCCGTCGGCGATTGCCTGCCGGCACCGCCCTGACAACGACAGCGGGGTCCCGCGCCGACCGGAACTGACTGGCCACCCGATTGACGCGTTTCGGGCTCACCCCGCTGCCGTTTACGGTATGTGGCAACAAGACCGCCCGACACAAGGCATCGGTGGCCACGCTCCGCCCGACCGGTGTCAGTCTCGTGCCCGGATCTTGGTTGATGAATCTGCAAACAAGAACGAGGTTCCTGACGGGCAAGTCGCCGTACGCTCCGGAGTTTTCGCGGCCGGCGCGCGACTGCTCCAACGGACTCGCTCGCCGCCATGGACGGAAAAACCTGCGACGGACAATGCCGGCTTGAGGCCCAAGCCGCGCGCCAAGGTCGCACAAACGCCTCTTGCGCGACTATGCTCACTTTTTCAACCGCTTCTGTGGTGCTTCTTGAGATTCGGACGCGGGACCAGGGGCTGTACCCCCGCTCCGCCGCAGGTTGGCGGTAGAAACCTCTGAAAAGCGCGCGCACTTCCCACGTTGCCATGGGGTGGCCTCCCATAGCCTCAACCGAATGCCGGCCCCCTCGAGAGCCCGAATCCTCGCTATGGCCCTATTTCAGCCGTTCGCCACCGCGCATCGGCAATTCAAAAAAACAGACTAATGCGATCACGAGTGCCGAACTTGCCGGAGAAACCAAACACACTCGCTCACACTGACGCGTATTACAGACCATTTGCTCGAACTGACGCCCAAACCACCGCGGGATACGGCTGACAGGCCTCCTGAGTATCCCGCAGCTTGATTAGTGAAATCCTTCACAAGGATACGTGAAAACTTTCACAGAATCAAGGCCCAGGCCATGGCACGTTTTAGCCATTCTGGTCCGGAAACTCAGAGCCCAAACGAGCAGCATTTCGGAATCGCGGAAAGGCGGGTACTTGAAGCCCCAAACTGTTATGCGTCTGGGCCTTACGGAAATGGGGCATGCGCGTCCGGTCCGCCGTCCGCCTCGGTGACATCGGCGATTTCCTTGTACCGCTGCGCCAGCGGTTCAAGGTCGGCGTAGAGCCGGGCTCGGCGGATCAGGAATTCGGCCTGAGCATGCATCCCTTTGCGCCGACAGGCCTTGGCCAGCATGGCATGTACCAGCGCCGCTTGCGGCGACTCGAGCAGTTCAGCGATTCGCACGTTTTCCGACAGCGACTCGGCCGCCAACGCCGGCTGCCCGGCCCGCAACTCGTAACGAAGCTGGATTGGCAGCAGCTTCATCCGGTCGGCCAGGCTCAGCGGCAAGTCGTACAGCGGCTCGAGGGCCTCGCAAGCCTCGCCCACCCGATCGAGCATCAACAGGCTGTCGGCGAGCATCAGGCGAGCGTTGACCGCTACGTTCTTGAGGCGGCCCAAACGATGCCGCAGCAGCGCGCCACAGATCGACACTACCTCTTCGTGACGGTCCTTGGCCAAAAACGATGAAGCCAGATGCTGACAGGCAACCAGTTGAATTCGTGACGACAATGACCACCCGGTCATCACCCGGCCCAGCCACACCCGAGCGTTGTCCGTCTGGCCCGTGCCCAGCAGGATGCGGGCCATCTGCAGCATTCGAGCCAGGTGAAAGCTGACTAGTGCTAGAGCGATCCACCCCAGCAGCACAACGCTCACCAACAACGCGGCCACCCGCCGGTCCAACTGAGCCGGCTCCCACGTTGACCATACCGCGAGCAACGCAACGGTCACTATCGCCAATATGCGGATGACCGCTATCTGGTTGATCCGACGATGGAATCGCCGCAGCAGATTGTCGAGCTCCGTCAAACTCACAGCACATGCTCCACAGCCGCGTACCGGGCGGCCACGGGAGCCAACTCCCCAAACCGGTCCACCAGAGCGTCTGCTCGCACAAGCAAAGTCGCATCCGCCCAGCATTTCTGAGCCGGGCTCGGAAGGTTGGCTTGGTCATAAGCCGCGGCCAGCAGGCCGTACCCGTAGCCCGCGCGGGTGCCCAGGTGTTCACGAAAGAGCGCACGGCGGTAATCGGCCTTGACAAGGCCGTCGGCAGCTTGGCCCATGACAACCTCTCGGAACAGACTGACCAGCTCCACGTGAGCCTTGAGGGAATCCGGCAGGCTCGTACGGTCGAGACGGTCGACCATTTCCACCGCGTCGGCCGTCTGGCCGGTGCGCAGGAGAGTCGCGGCCAGCGCCATACGGGTCATCAGCAGTTGCACGGGATTGGCGACGGCTTCGTTTAGAATGGCCTCATACACCTCTTGCGCCGCGTCATAATCATGACCGATTTCCGCCAGGTTCCCCAGGCCCAGCAAGGCCTCTGTCCGTGCCGGCGCATGGTTGACAGGCCTGGCGAGGAGCTTGACCAGATGTCGCCGAGCTTGCTCCCACTCCTGCAGTTGCAGGCTCTCAAATGCCGCCAGCGTGAGTGTGGCCTGCCGTTGCCGGCGTACCAGCTTGAGAAGGACAACGGCCACAATGAAAAGGAGCACCACGTGAGGCCAAACCCATAAGGGGATCCCGCTCTGGGTAAGGTACTCGGGCCGGGCCAAGGCCGCCCCCAACAGCAGGCCAATGCCCAGCAACACCATGCGAGAGCCGTGCAGCCCTCGAAGCGGCCTGGACGTACGCACCAGCTTTTCGGCAAGCTCCTTGGAAATCATGCATCGTTTGTAACCGGTTGCCGGCTCCATCACAAGGCAAGCAAGAAAACAAAGGGCGTTCGGCGAGAATGCCAGAATGCCACTCACCTTCGGGTCCGGCTCCGTGCATCAGGTTTGTTCGAAGATTTGCCCGAAGGGGCAGGACATCGTTACGTTTGTGCTGCGTCGTTGGCAACAGTACGTGTCCGGAGGCCAGTGCCCATGAGAATGCTCATACTCGTCGCCGTCGTTGCCGGTACCTTCGTCCCGGCGGTGTCTGATGCCGAAAACACTCCGCGGCTTCCCAACTTCGTGATCATTTTCATCGATGACATGGGCTATGCGGACATCGGGCCGTTCGGCGCCAAGGACTACCCGACGCTCAACCTGGACCGAATGGCACAGGAAGGCCGACGTTTCACCGACTTCTATGTTGCCCAGCCGGTGTGTTCGGCTTCTCGGGCCTCTCTGATGACCGGTTGCTATAACGTGCGGGTCGGCATCCTCGGAGCCCTTGGGCCCCGAGCCGACCATGGCATCAACGCCGATGAGATGACGCTCGCCGAGGTCTGCAAACAGAAGGGCTATGCCACCGCCTGCTACGGCAAATGGCACCTTGGCCATCACCCCAAGTTCCTGCCGACGAACCACGGCTTCGACGACTACTTCGGCTTGCCGTATTCCAACGACATGTGGCCCTACCATCCCGAGATAACGCACCTGCCCATGGAGGAGCGCTACAAGCGATGGCCGCATGTGCCCCTGATCGAGGGCACGAAGATCATCAACCCGCAAATCACCGACGAAGATCAGAACATGCTCACCACGTGGTACACCGAGCGGGCGGTGAAGTTCATCGATCGCAACAAGGACCGGCCGTTCTTGCTCTACGTGCCCCACTCGATGGTCCATGTGCCGCTGCACGTGTCCGAGAAGTTCGCCGGCAAGAGCAAGCGCGGGTTGTTCGGCGACGTGGTCATGGAGGTGGACTGGTCGGTGGGTGAGATTCTCGGGGCGATCCGGAGGCACGGGATCGAGAAGAACACGATGGTGATTTTCACCTCGGATAACGGTCCGTGGCTGAGTTACGGCACGCACGCCGGATCGGCCAAGCCCCTCCGGGAAGGCAAAGGCACAACCTTTGACGGCGGATGTCGCGAGCCCACCGTGATGTGGTGGCCGGGGACGATCCCGGCCGGCACCGTCTGCATTACCCCGGCCATGACCATCGATATTTTGCCGACCATCGCCCACCTGATCGGAGCAAAACTGCCGAACCACAAGATCGACGGCAAGAACATCTGGCCGTTGATCGAAGGCCGGCCGGATGCGCGTTCGCCCCACGAGGCGTACTTCTTCTACTGGGGCGAAGCGCTGGAGGCCGTTCGCATGGGCCGGTGGAAGCTGCATTTCTCGCACCCCTACCGAACTCTAGGCAATCGTAAGGGCGGCACGGACGGCAAACCCGAGCCCTACGAGCAAGCCGAAATCGGCTTGACCCTGTTTGACCTGGAGCTCGACCCGGGCGAGACGACCGATGTCAAGGATCAGCATCCTGAAGTCGTGGCAGCTATCGAGAAGCTTGCCGACCGAATGCGCGAAGATTCGGGCGATTCTGCTCGGGGGATCACCGGAACTGGACGACGTAACCCCGGTCGCCTGGAAAAGGGCGACGAACGTTTCGTCGTCAAAGATGGCAAGCAGCTTCTGGCTCGGCCGCAGTAACGCGCAGACGGGGAAGCGGCTCCGATGGACAGATGGTCGGCTTTGGCAGGAGTGCAAAGACACTGGCAGGCGAGGTGCCAGTAACAAATGGTGCCGTTGACCCGTAGCCGGCAAACGCTAGGATGACGCTGGTAAGCGCTGTCTCTCAGCCCTTGCCGTGTGCAGCTCTTTCGCAGTCTTTTCAAGTGAGGAGACCACCATGGACCCGACCAAAAAGGCACTGTCGTTGCTGGAGGAGTTCAAGAACTTCGCCCTCAAGGGTAACGTGATCGACCTGGCGGTTGCCGTTATCATCGGCGGCGCGTTCGGGAAGATCGTCGATTCATTGGTGAAGCACCTCATCATGCCCCTGATCAGCGTGATCATGCCGGGCGAACAGAGCTACCTTGGCTGGCACTGGGTCATCAGGGGCAAGGAGGTCCCTTATGGGCTGTTCATCGGCGAGGTGGTCAACTTCCTGATCGTCGCCCTTGCCCTGTTCATCTTCATCGTCAAATTCCTGGGCTGGATCATGAAGTTCAAGAAGCAGGAGGCCGCCGCTCCGGCCGCTCCGCCGTCGCTCACCAAGGACCAGGAATTGCTCATGGAAATCCGGGACCTGCTCAAGAAGGCCTGACAGATGCCGGCCGTACTTGCTTTCTGTGCGACCCTTTCCCTCGTGACGCAGCAGATGGTGGCCGCGCAACGTCCCAACGTCGTTTTTATCCTCGTCGATGACCTTGGCTACATGGACATCGGGGCGAACAATCCGAACACCTTCTACGAGACGCCGAATATCAATCGGCTGGCCTCGACCGGCATGCGATTCACCAACGCATACGCCGCTTGTCCGGTATGCAGCCCGACACGAGCCAGCATCCTCACCGGCAAGTATCCGGTCCGAACGGGCATCACGGACTACATTAACCCGGCCGGCGGCAACCAACCTCAGGGCTGGAAACGCAATACGCGATTGCTGCCCGCTCCCTACAGCGACCGCTTGGCCCTGGAAGAGGTCACACTGGCGGAGGAATTGAAGGAGGCCGGCTATGCCACCTTCTTTGCCGGCAAGTGGCATCTCGGCCCGGAAGGTTTCTATCCTGAGGACCAGGGTTTCGAGATCAACAAAGGCGGCTGCGAATGGGGCAACCCCCAGGGCGGCAACAAGTACTTCTCGCCCTACGGCAACCCGCGCCTGCCCGACGGACCGCCCGGCGAGCACTTGCCCCACCGGCTCGCCACCGAAACGGTGCGTTTTATCGAGACCCATCGCGACCGGCCCTTCCTGGCGTACTTGTCATTCTATTCCGTCCACACGCCCTTGATGGCCCGCGAGGATCTCACTCACAAATACCTTCAGAAAAAGGAAAGGATCAAACGCACGGGGCCGGATTTCGGCACCGAAGGCGAGAGACAGGTTCGCCTCGTGCAAGACCATGCAGTCTATGCAGCCATGGTCGAGGCGATGGATTTGGCGGTCGGAAAGGTTCTTGACGCGCTCGAACGATTGCACTTGGACGACAAGACCGCCGTGTTCTTCATGTCCGACAATGGCGGCCTCTCGACCTCCGAGGGTTCGCCGACCAGCAACCTCCCGCTGCGTGCGGGAAAGGGTTGGCTCTACGAAGGCGGCATCCGGGAACCCATGCTGATTCGTTGGCCGGGCGTCGCAAAACCAGGAAGCGTCTGCGACACGCCCGTCACCAGCACCGATTTCTACCCCACGATCCTCGAGATCGCCGGTTTGCCGCTCCGGCCACACCGGCACCTGGACGGCGTGAGCCTGGTCCCCTTGCTGAAAGGCGGCACATTGCAGCGCGGACCGCTGTTCTGGCATTACCCGCACTACGGCAACCAGGGCGGCTCGCCGGGCGGGGCTATTCGCGACGGCGATTGGAAGCTGATTGAATGGTTCGAAAGCGGGCGCCTCGAACTGTACAACTTGCGCGAAGACATCGGTGAGAAGAACAACTTGGCGGCCGCAAAGCCCGACCGAGTGGCCTCGCTGCACGAGCAATTGAGAGAATGGCAAAAACGGCTTGAGGCGAAGCTTCCCGTCCCGAATCCGGCGTATGCTGAGCCGAAGACTCCACGCTGACTATGCCCGGACGTCGATGTTGTTTCCCAGATCCTCGGCGAACTGAGTGACGATGGCCTGCATGTTCTCCATCGCCGATTCAAGCAGCTTGGAGACGACCTGCCCATTCTGTTGCATGGCCATCTTCAAAACCTTGGCCCCCACAGCGGTTTGCAGGCGGGCCGTGCTCATGGCCGTCGAAAGACCCGCGATATCCCCGATCATGCTCATGGGAGACGTATCGGCGAGCGTAAGATCGGGCTGAAGCAACGGGGAAATGTCCGATAATAGGCCGAGAGCCTGTCGCTCAACGGGCTGCTGGTTTGTTAGCGTAATCAGTCTGTCAGACCTTTGCCCGATGACCGGTGTACGCTCGCGTGTGCTTCTTTTCGCAGGCGGCTTATCGGTGTCGCGCGTCCAATCCTTTGGGAACCATCGAATGCCATCATCGGGCTCTGAATTGGAGAGATGGATCTGCGCTCGGATTCCGGGTCGGCAATTGGCGCCGAGGCATCGGGCGGATGTGTTGTTCTTCGGTTCCGCTCGCCCTCGACGATATTGCCGGATCGGTTTACCATGCTCGGCAGCCTGACTATTGTGGGAGAACACCGATGAAGCAGATGAGACGCGACTACGGCTCTTGCGACCGAATGCTCACTGTCGGCATGCTGTTGGCTCTTGCCGCGACCGCTGCAGCATCGGCGGCGGAGACGAAACCCGCATCGGACGCTCGTCCCAACATCCTCTTGGCCATCTCCGACGATCAATCCTACCCTTACGCCTCCGCCTATGGTTGCCCGGGGGTCAAAACGCCCGCTTTCGATCGCATTGCCCGGCAAGGGATTCTATTCACCAATGCCATTTGTCCTTCTCCTGGCTGTGCTCCGTCGCGAGCCTCGCTGTTGACGGGGCGGTATCCATGGCAAAACGAGCACGCCGGCACGCACGCCAGCTCATTTCCCGCGAAGCTTGTCGTTTATCCCGATCTGCTCGAGAAGGCCGGTTACTTCGTGGGTTACACCGGCAAGGGCTGGGGGCCGGGGGACTGGGAAGTCGGTGGGCGAAGCCGCAACCCCGCCGGACCGGAATTCAACAAGATCAAGATCGAGAACACGACCCCCGGTGTTGCGGATTGCGATTATTCGGCCAACTTCCGTCTTTTTCTCGAGCAGCGGCCCAAAGGCATGCCGTTCTGTTTCTGGTACGGCGGTAAGGAGCCGCACCGGGGATACGCCCCGGGGATCGGTCTGCGGCACGGAAAGAAACCAGAGGAGGCGAGGATACCCCCGTTTTTGCCCGACACGCCGGAGATCCGCAGCGACATCCTGGATTACTGCTGGGAGATTGAATGGTTTGATCGACACTTGGCCGACATGATCGCCGCTTTGGAGGAAGCCGGCGAATTCGACAACACGCTGATCGTTGTGACCAGCGACAACGGCATGCCCTTTCCACGGGCCAAGGCCAACGTTTACGAGTACGGTATCCACGTCCCGATGGCCCTTTGCTGGCCCCGGCGCATTCCGGGCGGCCGCACGGTAGACGATCTGATCAGCTTCGTGGACCTTGCCCCGACCTTCCTCGATGCGGCCGGCGTCGCTCCGGCCGGACTCCCCGGTGGAAACGGCCGAAGCCTCATGAGCATTCTCACGTCCAACGAAAAGGGCCTGGTCGACACGACCCGCGAAATGGTCTTCAGTGCTCGTGAACGACACAGCTCCTCACGGTATCAGAACCTCGGTTATCCCCAGCGGGCATTGCGCACGCAGCGGTATTTGTACATCCGCAACTTCAAGCCCGACCGTTGGCCCGCAGGTGATCCGAGGCAGCTCAACGCCGACGGCAGCCTCGCTCCCCCGGACAGCGGCTATTGTGACATCGATCCGGGACCCTCCCTGAGTTGGCTTATCACGCATAAGACGCAGCCCCAGGCCGATCGGTTCTTCCATTTGGCGGTCGACAAGCGGGCCCCCGAAGAGCTTTACGATATCCGCGAGGATCCGGGTTGCCTGACCAACTTGATCAGCTCGGCGGAGCATGCCCAAGTGCTCGGCAGGCTTCGCTCGCAGATGGATGACTACCTCCGAAAGACCAACGATCCGCGCGTAACCGGCAACGGTGACGTGTTCGAGACATACGAGCGCTATAGCCCGATCCGTCGCTTCCCGCCCCCCGATTCATCGATTGCTCCGTGAGACCGGGCAGGCTCCGTCAACGGCGCCAAGGTGGCACCATCAGCCGGGATCGCCGGAAGGCGCCACGGTTGGAGCCGACGCGGGACAAGGAATCATCCGACGCCGCGACGGCATCCAATGAAGGTTCCGAGAAAGGAAGGTGTCACTGATGTGTCATATGAAAGGGCTGCCACTCTTGGCGGTGTGTGTATCTGGTTGTGCTTCTGGTCCCGGTCCTCTCAATAGCATCGTGCCCGCCGACCCGCCGCTGGCCGAACCGGTCTACGTGGGACAGGCACTCAAGATCGGCAAGCCCTCTGCCCTCGAATTCTGGGTTGCCTCACCGGTACGTCACCATAAGTACCCATGGAACATCATTCGGATGTGGTGTCCCGAGGCCGCCAAGATCGATGGCCCCGACGGCAAGCCGATCTGGAGCATGAACATCCTCACCGATCCGGCCCGCTGGGAGCAGACGCCCACCGGCTTGGGGGCCCAGTGCGATATCCCGCGCGGCGGCCGGTTCATCCGCACCGTTCGCCAGGACGGAGCCGTCCTGCATCTGACCCACACCTTTCAGAACCACAGCGGCGCCGCATGGAAGAACGTGCACGTCGGATGCTGCCTCCAGTTATCGGCGGCACCGGACTATGAGGATAACACCGGCGAGCGAACATATTGGGTGCTCGACGGTCAACTCACTCCGACGTGCCGAATGGCCATCACCGACCCCGGCATGCGCGGCACACGCGGCGTCGGACAGGCCGTCGAAATGAAAGACGGCACCAGGCGGACATTGACCGAGGGTGCGGTGTTCGTCGTGTCGAAAGACAACAGGTACGTGCTTGGATACTCGTGGCAGCCGGCAGCCGGTCTGTTCTACAACCGAGCGGGCATCGTGGCCTGTAATCACGTCCAACCTCCCGACTTCGACATTCCTGCGGCCGAAGCCAGGAGCATCAAAGGCATCATCTTCATTCACGAAGGCACGCTCCAGGAGGCCTATCGGCGTTTCCTGGAATGGAAGGCCCAGCCCACAGCGGCCGATGAGGTGGTGCCGCCGCTGGACTCTTCGTTTCTCAAGAACTGCGCCTTCGTCTGCGTCGATATCCAGCCCGGCGAGCGAACCGTGGCCACCCTCGAATCACTGCCCAAAGCGTGGCGCGACGCCGGCATGAAACCCGACGATCTGAACGCCGCCACTGCCCACAAGTTCGACGTGGCTTATCCCAACGCTCGCAAGGTCGCTGATGCCTGCCGGCGGATCGGCCTGCCCATGATCTTCGTTCACTGGGGACATCGCCTCCCCGATGGCATGGATCTTGAACCGAGCATCCGCCAGTTCAACATCAGCACCTTCGGGCCGGATCCCGCCAGGTGGCCCAACCATGTTTCCAGCCCCCATGCCCGTCCGGCCGAGTTCCTCGGTGTCCGTGAGGGAGAATACGTCATCGCCAAGACGGATCACGATGCCTTTGCATCCTCCAATATCGATTACGTGTTGCGCAATCTCGGGGTCAAGAACCTGGTATTCATCGGCGGTCATACCGACGCATGCCTCGGCAAGACCTCGATTGCCGCCAAGGAGCGCGGCTACCGCACGCTCTGCGTCGAAGATGCCACCTTCGCCGGCCTGATGTCGCTCTGGCGCCCCGGCCTGCTCAACAGCCAATACGACTACATCATCACAACGGAGGAATTCCTGAAACTGACGGAATCCGTCGCCACCAAGTGAGCTGCGCCATTGTGCGTTTGCTCATAGCAGCCGGTCCCCGTGTCCACCGGCAACTTCACGCAGGCTGCGCAGAAGACGGGCGGTCCACGCCGCTTGGCGTGAGCCGCCCCTTCGAACCGACTTAGCCGTGGCGCCAGGCTGAGCCGGCTTCGTTATTTCACCTCGCTCATCTTCACCGCACAACGGCTCTCGGCCGACAACAACGCCGCTTCCAGAACGCGCTGCGTCTCATAGGCATCGGCAAAATCAGGAAGCGGCACCTCGGGCTTCTCGCCGCCCAAAACCCTCATGATATCCGCGGCCTGGTTGATAAAGCCGTGCTCGTAGCCCAGAATGTGGGCATCCGGCCACCAGTTCCCGACGTAAGGATGATTCCCTCCCGATGTGCACATGATCCGCTTCCAGCCTTGCAGTCGACGCTCAATGGTGTTGTCCCAGTAGTCCAGGTAGTTCATGTCCTCGAACCGGAACCGCAGCGCGCCCTTGTCGCCGTGGATCTCGATCCCGTTCTGGTTCTGGTAACCGGTGGCCAACCGACTGGCCTCGAAGCTGCCCACCGCCCCCTTCTTGAACCGAACAAGGAACAGCACCGCGTCGTCGACGTCGGCCTTGCCCTTCTTTTTAGCGCCTTTGGCCCCTCCGGCAATCCCGCCGCTGGGCCCGGTCTCGACCAGAGTACGCTCCTTGATAAAGGTCTCGGCAATCGCCCCACTGATCTCCACGATCTCGTCACCGGTAATGAAACGAGCCATGTCCACGATGTGGGCGTTCAGATCGCCGTGGGCGCCGCTGCCGGCGAGTTTCTTCTGGAATCGCCAGAGCAGCGGGGTCTCCGGACCGCCCCACTCCTGCAGATAGATGCAACGGACATGGTAAATGCGTCCGATCTTGCCTTCCTTCACAAGCTGGTGGGCCAGCGCCACCGCCGCGCAACGCCGATAGTTGTACCACACGAAAGTCTTGACTTTGGCCTTCTTGGCGGCCTCGACCATCGCCCTCGCGTCGGCAAGCGTGCCCGCAATGGGCTTTTCGCAAGCCACCGGTTTGCCGGCCTCCAGGGCCTCCATTGCCGGCGGCATGTGCATGTAATTAGGCGTGACGATATCGACGAAGTCGATCTCCTCGTTCCGGATCACGCTCTTCCAGTCAGAGGAGGAGTGCTTCCAACCCCAGCGGTCCGCGAACGCCTGGGGATCCTCCTCCTTCATGCCAAAGACCGTGTGCATCACCGGCTGGACCGGCAGTTTGAAGAACTTGGCGACCTTCAGATAGGCATTGCTGTGCGTTCGGCCCATAAAACCCTGGCCGATCAGGGCGACGTTACAGGTTTTTGCCATCGCGCGTCTCTCCTTTCTTTCCGGCCCGCACCGCCGGCGAGCCCGTTGCAAGCGAGGAATTGCCCTTCCGATCGCCCATGGATATAGCGACCAAAGGCAATGGAATCAAGCGCGACCGAACCGCAGCGTCCCTGCAAGGGTGCATCCCTGAAATAGTTGCACATGTGTCGACGGTTGCCGCAAGCAGGGCAGGGGTAAGGTCGCTGCGGCGACCGAGACCTGCCGAGAGCTTCCCGGATCGTCGGCAGGCTTCGTCCGCCGCGCAGATTCCGACCATGCCAGACCTTCGTAACGCGACCGAAAACGGGATGCTCCCCCCTTGCCACAAAACCGCTGCACGGGCAAAGTAGTGGCATGAAGATCACCGACATCGAGCTCTATTACCTGGCACTGCCGCAGATTACCGATGCGGCCGACGGGACCCAGGATACCCTCCTGGTCCACATTGGCACCGACGCCGGAATCGAAGGCTTTGGAGAGTGCGACGCGTCACCTTTGGTCTCAATGGCTGTCTATTGCTGCCCGCCGTCGCACAGCAATATCGTTAACATCCGCGAGACCATTCTCGGCGAGACCGTCGAGACACCAGAGGACATCCGGCGGATCCAGGCCAAAGTCTGGGCCCGCGGACTGGATATCGAACAGATCCACCACGCTTACTCGGGAGCCGACATCGCCCTTTGGGACATCCTAGGCAAGAAACGCGGTCTGCCGGTGTACCGCCTCCTTGGTGATCAGAAGGCTTATCCCAAGAGACCCTACGGCTCGGTCCTCTTCGGTGACACGGCTCAGCAGACCCGCGAGCGGGCCGGATCGCTGGCAGCGGCCGGCTTCAGGGCCGCGAAGTTCGGATGGGGGCCGATGGGCAAGGGAACACTCGATGACGATGTCGCCCTGGTGGCCGCCGCCCGCGCGGGCATGGGGCCGGACAACGAGGTCATGATTGATGCCGGATGCGTCTGGGGCCACGATGTTCAAACCGCCCTGCTGCGGGCTCGCCGCTTCGCCGAGTACAACATCACTTGGCTTGAAGAGCCGTTTCACCCCCACGCGATTGAAGCCTACGGCCGCTTGGCTGAACAGTCGCCGGTCAGACTGGCCGGAGGCGAGGGCTCCAATACCGTGCGATTCGCCGAGGATCTGCTCATGCACGGGGGCGTGTCGTTTGTCCAGATCGATGCAGGGCGAATCGGGGGCATCACCCCTGCGCATGACGTCCGCAGACTGGCCGAGAAGCACGGGGCCATCTACGTCAATCATACTTTTAAGAGCAAGCTCAGCCTGGCGGCGGCGATGCACGTATTCGCCGGCGTCGAGCGGTTCGTCTACCTCGAATATCCACAGTCCGGCTCGCCCCTGGCCGAGAACCTGTGCAAACCCTGCCTCCAACCCGGCTCAGACGGCTTGGTACGGCTGACCGAGGCCCCCGGCCTGGGCGTCGACATCGATGCGGATACCGTTAAGCGATTCCGCAGGCCGGTGCGCATCGAGGTTGACGGCAAGACGCTGCTGGAGGCTTGACCGTAAGGTGACCTTGCCCGCCGGACACCTCAAACGGAGCGACAAAGGAGGATGCAATGGGAAACACATGGTGGATTCTGATCACACTGGTTGGCTTGTTCGCAATAACAGGCGCCAACTGCCTGACGACACCCGTCGAAGAGCCCGTCATCTTCAACGACGGATTCGAGACCGGTTTGGGATCGTGGATGCAGGGTTCGGACGTGCCCGAAGACCCCAACAACCCCGGTAATCCGGTGGCTTGGGCGATCGAACAGAGCGATGCTCAGGCTGTCGAGGGCCGGTATTCAGCCAGGTTCTGTCTTGACGGTGGCCAGGACGACGGGACCATCTGGTTGGTCCGCGAATTCGATGTCACCGCCGGCAGGGTATACTCCGTCATGCTGTCGCTCTCGCTCTGGAGCGAATCGGAAAGCTTCAACACCCTGGCCAAAGTTGCGGCGTATGCCGGCGGCAAGGCCCCTGACGCTGAGTCGGATTTCGACGTCAGCATGGCCGCAGACCAGGTCGCAGGGTGGAAGACATACACCTACGTCATCGATGCCACCGCCACCACCAACGGCAAGATTCGCGTCGCATTCGGCATCAGTGCCGTTTGGGAAACGCAACTGACCTACTACATCGACGACGTAGCTATCGAGATCGAGCCGAAATAGAGGGCGATCAATCCTCAAACGGAGATGCCCGGGCGGTCCGCTGGCCCCGGAATCCTTTCCTGGGTCTTCCGCTTCCCAGCCGAGCGGAGGGCCGAATGACGAATGTCGAAATCCGAATGACCAATGCCCAGATACCAATGACTCATCGATGGCCCGCGTCGGCCGAGGGGCTGCGGTGTGGCGAGCTGGAATGTCGACTCTGCGAGGTTGCTTGGCTGCGCAGCACCTGTGAGGAATGAAGGGCGAAGGCAGAAAGCGTGCCGGGGGAGATGACAGGGATAGGCCTGCGGCAGGTCGACGCCCTGCTTGGTCGGGGCGACTTGGCGGGGCTCTGACCTGCCCTACCTGCTGGTGGAGGATTGCCATCGTCATGAATGCCAAAGGATTCCGGGCCGAGCGAGCCGCTGGCCCCAGATTCCTATCTGGGACCCTTCTGGTGACGATTCCCATCGTCATTCATATGTGAATGCGGAAGGGATTCCGCAGGGGATGCGGCCCGGAAAGGATTCCGGGCCGAGCGGATTCATTTGGAGGCGCATGCCCACGCAAAGCCGTGGGCATGGCACCCGGCGGAAAGGATTCGGGGGCGAGCGGTAAGGTTTCCAAGGGGGATGCCCGCGCACGGCCGTGGGCATGGCCACCCGGCACCCGGCATGGCACGCGGCACGACAACCACAGAACGGTCCGGGAAGGGGGTTTCGTCACGGCCGCGTCGCAGCGATTCTGCCCGCCGTCAGGTCCTCAACAAACCTCCGTGCCTTCTTGGCCTCGCTCAGCAGCGTGGGCAGATCCCCGCGAGCCAGGGTTTCGACGATCAGGGGGCCGCGGGTGAAGCCGCCCTTTTTGAGCCGGGCCATGACCGCGGCGAAATCGACCTTGCCGGTCCCCGGCGTCACGTCCACGTTCTTGGGGTGCAGGTAGTCCTTGACCGACATGCCCACCACAAGGCCGTCCACCATGGCCGCGTCGTCGACGGGGTCAAGCCGCCCTTCGGAATAGTAGTAGATGTTGCCAGGATCATACCAGAGTCTGAAGTTGCGGTGCCCGACGAATTCGATCGCTCTGCGGCACTGCGGACCGGTGGCGTTCAGGCCGCCGTGAGGTTTGATGCTCAGGCCGATGTTCTTCTGTGCGGCATAGTCGCAGCAGGCGGCGACCGTGCGGTAGTAGTCATCATTGTGTTTCGGATCGCCGCTGCCGCCGAGCATCAGACCGGGCGAACCGACGATTGCGCTTGCGTCGATCATGCGTCGCAGAGCCCTGACCGCCGCATCGGGTTCGGTCGAGAAGAAATCGCCCGCATAGACGTTCGCGACCTTCAGTCCGCGTTTCTTGACTTCCTCGCCGACGCGAGCGGCCTCATCGGGTGTGGTTGCGGAAGAGAGAATCAAGTTGGTCGGCGACTTGGCGGTCATCAGACCGACGTACTTGAACCCGGCCTCGGCGATAGCGTCGAGGGCGATCCTGTACTCATGCCCGCCCCACGGCCGGGTGTAGCAGCCGATCTGCCAGGTTTCTTCCCTCTTGACTTCCGGCTCGGATGGCCGTGTATCGGCGGCGATCAACCGGGAACCAAGACCTGCAGCCCCGGCGGCAATCGAACCGGCAAGAAACTCGCGACGTGAAGGCTCCTTGAACGCTGTCATCGGTGAGAACCTCCTCGCGCCAGATGGTAAGCGAATCCGGCTCCGATCTGAAATCTGACAATCTCAAATCTGCAATCCGATAAGCTGCCGGGTGGCCAACGCCCTTTGGACCGGCATCTTGGCCGCCCGTCTCACAGAGGGCCGACGAGGGCGTCGGCCCCACTTCACGGCGCGAGGCTGGGCTCTGAGAAAAGAAGGGCCGCCCCTTTGACTTCCGGCTCGGATGGCCGTGTATCGGCGGCGATCAACCGGGAACCAAGAC